>VBIA01000124.1 GCA_005879985.1 Chloroflexota bacterium
GACGTGAGCTCGATACCCCACACGCCGTTACGCACCGGGTTCCTCGGGTCGTTCGAGGTTCCAGTGATGAAGGAGCCCGCGCATTTCAATCCATCCGTGTTCCAGAACTGGTTCGTGGCCAAAACGGTGTTGCTGCCGACTGCCGGTTCGTCCGGCGGTTTGAGCTCATTGCTCACAAAGTCGGCCGTGTTGGTGTAGCCGCTCAGCCACTTGTACGCCCCGCCGCTCAGGAACCAACAGCGTCCAGAGGTGAAGTTGGGATTGGACGCGTAGGATCCCGGCGAGAGCACAACGGTGCTGCTGGGCGCGGGCTGGCTGCCGCCCACCACCGCCGGCGGAGAAAAGCCCGGATCGGCCAGGCGAAAGCCCGATCGCGTCGACCCCGCCACGTCGGGGAAGGTGCAGGGAGTCGAGGCGCCGCTGGGGTAGCACGCCAGGGACGATCCCGGCACAGACGACTGGCATCGTGCGTAGATGTCGCCGCTGACGCGCGCCGTGGCCCCGGAGATCGAGATGGAGCCGTTGGAAACCACGTCGCCTGTCACCGAAAGCGTGCCGGCTCCACCAATGCTGATCGCAGAGCCGCCGGCGCCGCCACAACCGGCCTGGTCGAGCGCCGCGATCGTGGGCGAGTAGAGGAGGTTGTTGACGCGGCCCGCGGACGATGAGGAGAGCGTCGGCGTGGTGCCGTTGGTGAGGATGCGGCCGAACTGCAGGGACAGCGTCCGCGACGCGGTGAGCGTGAACCTCGTCCCGGTCGGGCCCTGGGCGGTCACGACGTCCGTGAGGGTGGTGCCGTCCGAGTACGTGCACACCAGGGTGTACGGCGAGGCACCAGGCGAACCGAAGCCGGGAGAGCATGCAGGGGATCCGTACAGCCTGAGGTTGATCCCGAACGCACTGTTGGCCGCCTGCTCCGCTGAGCTGTAGCTCGAAGTGCGCTGGAAGTTGTCCGCGGCCGCGAGCGCCGCGGAGTCGGTCGCCGCCTGCAGGTCGCGCCGGAGCGCATAGGCTCTGGAGCCGTCGATCGCCAATGCTGCCATTCCCACGACGACCGCGATCATCAGCGCCACGATCACAATCGCCTGCCCGCGCTGAGGGCGCTCCGGCCTGAGGCTCCACCTGGCAATGACGGTGGCGCCCGGTGACGGCCGGAATGAATCCGGCCTGAGGCTCCACCTGGCAATTAATTGATGGGGTTGCATCAGTACTCCGTGCGGAAGATGGCCGCCGCCGTGAGCAGGATTCGGTTCGCGGTCGCCTGGGAGACGATCGGGGTGATCAGGACCAGGTTGAATCGAAGGGTCACCTGCAGGCTCGCATTGCCGGTGGCCGGGTTGACGGCGCTGCAGGAGCCCGTCGCACTGGCCGCATATTCGCCACCCGGCGCGTTCATAGGCGGGTTCGACTCCACGACGTCTGGCGGGTTGGGCTCCGTCACGAACAGCCAGGCGGTGTTGCTCGGCGGGACGACGCTGGTTACGGGTCCCTGGGGGCACGGCTCCGACACCGGTGCGCCGACGAGCTGCTGGGTCACGGCGTTGAGGACGGTCTGGTTGGTCGGCAGCTGACTGGACGCTCCGACGGCGGCGCGCGCCCCCTCGCGCGCGGCGTGATTGAGCGTGTCGTAGTAGAAGACCGCGCGGCCGATGTCGATGATGCCGAAGACGAGCAGCAGCAGCACTGGCGAGATGAGGGCGAACTCGATCAGCGCCTGTGAGCTCTGGCCGTCCGGACGAGGTCGCGCCCTCACGATCCCTGCACCGTCATGTGCTCGTTGCTGGCCAGGTGAAAGGTCCCGAACTGGCCGCCGACGAGCGGCGTAAGCGGCGAGTACGTGTAAAGGATGATGACGTTGAGGTCCTGGCCGCCCTGGCTCGCCGGCGGCGCTGTGAAGTCGACCCCGGCAGTGTTGTCGTAGCAGATATATAGCCAGGCCTGATTGGCCGTCGGCGGATATGCCGAGTTCACGTACGGCGGGTTGTGATAGCTGTTGCCATCCGTGACGGCGGGGCAGGTCGTGCTCGAGTTCTTCAGGACGGAGACCGGCAGCGACGCGGCGGCGAGCTCCTGGTCGACCACGGCCTTGATCTCGGCATCGAACAGGTAGGGCGACGCGAGATCGGGGGCTTCAAACCAGATGCCGTGCCGGGCGCCTTCTCGAGCGGCGTTGGACAGCGCCTCGGTGACAAAGATGGCGCGGCCGATGTCGACCAACCCCCCCACGAGCAGCAACAGCACTACTGACGACAGCGCGAACTCGACCAGGGACTGCCCGAGCTGGGGTTTCTGGGGGCCACCGCGGGCCCGCCCTAAGCGGCGCGACACGCGGATATCTTGCCTATGATGTTCCGGCCGTGGCGCGCCTTAAGCTCTCTGGACTGACCTCTCGCCGTCCCTTCACGCTCCTCGGCATCGTCCTCGCAGTACTCGTGATCGTCGCCTTCGTGCTGGTGGCCATAAGCGCCAGCGCCGGGCAATCGTCGGGGGAGCAATCAGTGGTTGTCGCGACCCAGGACCTGTCGCCTCGGGTCCCGATCGAGGCGGCGGCCCTACAGATCAAGAGCATCGCCGTATCCGGCTTTCCGCCCTCAGTTTTCTTCCACAAGATCGACGACGTGAAGGGGATGGTCCCGCTAGTCACGATCGTCAGCGGGGAGCCGGTCACCACGAACGTGATCGCCAAGCCCGACGCCGCACTCGGTTCGCAGTCGGAATACCTGCCCATACCTTCCGGCTTTGTGGCGGTGCAGCTTCCCACCAGCGAGCAGCAGGGTGTAGGCGGCTACATCCAGCCGGACGATTACATCTCGGTCATCGCCACCGTGAGCGTCAACGGCAAGGTGGCCGCCAAGACGATCTTCACCGACATTCACGTGATCCGCGTCGGGCCCATGACCCCCGCGAACTCGCCGGCGTCCACGGCCAACGCCAGCAGCCTGACGGTGGTAGTGACCTACTGCCAGGCCGAGTTCATCACATGGTTCTTGACCTACGCCTCGCTGAAATACGAGCTCGAGTCATATCACGACTACAACCCGGCCAGCGCGCAGAACAAGAACCCAAACTGCCCTGGCGTGGACTCGGCGAGGGGCGTCACCCTCAAAGACGTCCAGGCCGCGTACCCCTCCCTCTTTTAGTTTGAGCAGCCAGCTCGTCGCGGTCATCGTCGCCGTCCCAGCCGCGCTCGCCATCGCCATCTTCTTCTGGAGCGTCGACCGCATCCGGAGGGAGCGCGCACCGGCCCCCACGACACCGACGACCGCGCGCGCGACCCCGCGCGAGCTCGTCGAGCGACTACTCCGACCGGCCGCGGACACGCTGAGCCAGCGTCGCCGGGTGCAGGGGAAACCCACGCTCGCCGAGGACCTGGGCCGGGCCGGCCTGAACATCTCGCCTGCGGAGTACCTGCTCGTCCGCATCGGCGCCGTCGCTCTCGGCGCGCTCTTCGGCCTGTTTCGTTTCGGCATTTCGATCGGGCCCCTCGTGCTCGGCCTGGTCGGCTTTTTCCTGCCGCCCCTTGTGATCCGCTACTTGCAGCGGCGCCGCCGCGACAGGTTCAACGAGCAGCTCGCGGGCATGCTCCAGCTGCTGTCCAACTCCCTGAAGACCGGGTACGCGATCGACCGAGCGCTTGAGAATGTGGCCGCCAAGTCGCCGCCGCCGGTGTCGACCGAGTTCGAGCGCGTCACCACCGAGATCGCGCTCGGTACGTCGGTGGAGGACGCCCTCAGCGCCCTGCTGCTGCGCATTGACAGCCCGGATCTCGAGTTCATCGTGACCGCGATCCTGCTCCACGTACGCGTGGGCGGCAACCTCGCGGAGGTGCTCGACACCATCTCGGACACACTGCGTGACCGGCTGCAGACCAAGCGGGACATGGAGGTGCTGACGGCGCAATCGCGCGCGTCGGCCACCATCATCACGGGACTGCCCATCCTGCTGGCGCTCGGCCTTTACGTCTTCGTGCCGGGCTACTTCGCACCGATGACGAGCACGGTCGTGGGCTACGTGCTGCTCGGCATCGCCGGTTTCCTGATCCTCATCGGCAACCTGCTGATCACCCGGATGACGCAGTTGGAGAGCTGAGCGTCGATGTCGACCGTGGTCTTAGAGGCGCTCATCGCCGGCACGATCAGCGGCATCATCGTGGCCGGGTTCTTCATCGCCATCGACGTCAGCCGCGCCGCGGCCAGGGCCCCGGCCAGCGGGTTGTGGAGCCGTCCCACCGAGAAGGTCTCACCCCTGAAGCAGCTGGAGGAGCTGACGCGGCCGTTGGCGGCGCGGCTGCCGGCCATCGCGACCGCTCAGCTGCGCGAGAAGCTCAGCCGCGCAGGCGATCCCGGCAGCCTCACGCCCGCGGGCTTCCAGTCTGTGCGCTACGGGCTGGGGGCTCTGCTCGCAATCGTCGGGCTGACTCTGGGACTCCTCGTCGAGCTGCCACTGCCGCCGATTGTGGTCGCCCCCGTGAGCGGAGCCGTGCTGGCAGTCATCGGCTACATGGTGCCCAGCGTGTGGCTCGAGTTCAGGGTCTCGTCACGCAAGCGGCAGATCCAGCGCTCGCTCGCCGAGGCGACCGACCTGCTCACCCTGGTCGTTGAGTCGGGCATGAGCCTCGACGAGGGGCTGCTCAGCATCACCGAGCGCTTCCACAACGCGCTGGGCGACGAGATCGGCAAGGTGCTGCGCGAGATCCGCCTGGGGCGCCCGCGCATGGAGGCCCTGGAGCACATGGCCGAGGTGTGTGGCGTGCCGGACCTGCATCACCTGGTCGAGTCGATCGTCCAGTCGGACCAGATGGGGGTGCCCATCGCGCGCCTCCTTCGTGTCCAGGCCACCGAGATGCGCAGGCGCCAGCGGCAGACCGCGCAGGAGCGCGCCGCGCAAGCCTCGTCTCGCATGGTCTTCCCGATGGTTGGCTGCATCTTCCCCGTGCTGTGGATCGTGCTTCTCGGGCCGGCCATCATCCAGATCTTCAAGTCGATCCACTGATGAGCAACCGCCTCGGATTGCGAGCGCCGCAGAGCTCCTTTGGCGACCTCGACAAGCCGCTGTACACCATCAGCGTTGCCGCCGAGATCTTGGAGACGCATCCACGCACGCTCATGCTCTACGAGGACGCGAGCTTGCTCGAGCCGCACCGCACCGCGACAAACCGTCGGCGCTACTCGCCGCGGGACATCGTCAAGGTGCAGGTCATCCAGCACCTGACGCGCGAGAAGGGCGTGACGCTCGCGGGCGTGCGCCACATCCTGAGCCTGTTCGAGGTCATGAAGCGGCACAAGGTAGAGCCGCCGAGCGAGCTGCGCGAGGTGTTCGACCGCTACGCCCAGATAATCTAGGTCGCGCCACCGGCCAACCCCATCAACTCGCCTTCTTCCGCCGCTTGGCCGCGGTGCTCCACAAACTTTCGAGGTCGTAGTAGCTCCGCTCGCCCGGCAGGAACACGTGCGCGAGCACCGAGTCGAAGTCAAGAAGGATCCAGCCGGCGTCGTCGTAGCCGTCAACGCCGAGCGGCCTGAGCTCCTTCTCCTTGGCGGCCTGGACCATCGCGTCGGCGATGGCCCGCACCTGCCGGTCGGTCTCGCCCTCGCAGATAACGAAGTAGTCGGCGAGTGAGGTCTTGTCGCGGACGTCGATCACGACGCAGTCCCATGCCTTCTTGTCGACGGCGGCGCCGCGCAGCAGCCTTGCGAGCTGCAGCGGGGTGGGACTCTTCTTCAAGGCCATTTCGATTATCCCCTGTAGATGTGATGGGTCGCGATGTAATGCTCGACCGCCTCTGGCACCCGGCCGGTGACAGGTCGTCCCGCCATCAGGTCGCGCCGCAGGTCGCTGCCTGACACAGACGGCGTCGGGCGCGGGCACAGGATCACGCGAGCGGGATCGAGGCCTGCGGTCTTCACGTCATCGATCGTTGGGGCGGCTCTTCCAGGTCGAGTGATCACGATCACCGGCGCGAGCGCCAGCACCTCATCGGGCCGGTACCACGATCGCAGCTGCGAGGCTGCATCCCAGCCCAGGACCAGGAACATCTCCGCATGCGGGTTCGCACCGCGCAGCGCTAGAAGCGTGTCGAGCGTGTAAGACGGCCCCTCGCGCTCCAATTCGATGTTCGAGACCGTGAATCGCGGATCGCCCGCGGTGGCGAAGCGACACATCTCGAGGCGCTGCTCACCTGACGCCATCGCGCGAGGCCTGTGCGGCGGGGTGCCGGTGGGCACGAACACGACCTGGTCCAGATCGGCGCACTCGATGGCGGCCTCGGCGGCGGCTAGATGGCCGAGGTGAATCGGGTCGAAGGTGCCCCCCAGCACGCCCAACCTCATGCGGGGCCACCGCAAGATCGCAGAGTTTGTGGGGTCGTCACGGCTGGTACTCGAACTCCGTCGGTCCGATACGCACAGTGTCGCCGGCCTTCACGCCTGCGGACTCGAGGGCCGCGCTGACCCCGATGCGGTCGAGCTCGACCTGGAACCGTTCAAGCGCGCTGTCGGAATCGAGGTCCGTCCGCTCAACCAGGCGCTCGACCCGGTCACCGTTGACGCGGTAACCCCACGGAAAGCGCAGGACTGTGAGCGCAGCCGAGACCGGCGCCAGCTTCGTCCTCACGCGGCGAGGCGCCGGCGCCGGCAGCGCCGGTGCGTGGGTCAGCGCTTCGGCGATTCCCTCAGCCAGCTCCGGGATGCCGCGGCCGGTTTTGGCCGAGACCTGATAAGTCCGCTTGCGCCGTGTGCGCGAGCGCCGCGCTTCCGGCAGGTCCATCTTGTTGACCGCCACGATGTGCGGCCGGGCAGCGACCGCCGCAGAGAACGAGGCCACCTCGGCCCGCACGATCGCGAGGTCTTGCCAGGGATCGGCAGCGGCGCCGTCGATCACGTAGACGAGCAGCCGCGTGCGCTCGACGTGACGCAGGAATCGCAGTCCAAGGCCGGCGCCTTGCGCGGCTCCCTCGACGAGGCCCGGGATCTCGGCCAGCACAATGCCACGGCCCCTGACTTCCATCACTCCGAGCTCAGGGTTCAGCGTCGTGAACGGGTAGTCGGCCACCTTCGGCCTCGCCGCGGTCAGCGCGCGCAGCAGCGAGGACTTGCCGGCGTTGGGCGGGCCGACCAGCCCCACGTCCGCGATCAGCTTGAGGTCAAGAACGACCATCAGCTCTTCCCCCTTCGCACCGGGCTCGGCGTGGTCGGGCGCGCGCCGCGTCGGGCTCTTGAAGTGCACATTGCCTCTCCCACCTGCTCCCCCACGCACGACCTCGTGACGCGCGCCGGGATGGTCGAGGTCGGCGATAAGCGAGCCATCCTCGTCCACGACCACCGTGCCCACCGGCACGTCGAGCGTGAGCTCAGCGCCTCGGCGGCCGGTCTTGCGCCCGCCTGCGCCATCACCTCCAGGTTCGGCCTGCCAGCGTGGCCGCCTCGTGTAAGCAGCAAGGTCGAGCAAGTCCGTGGTTGCCCGCACCCACACCGAGCCGCCGCGTCCGCCATCTCCGCCGTCGGGGCCACCGCGCGGGACGAACGGCTCGTGACGAAATGAAGCGGAGCCGCGGCCGCCATGCCCCGCACGCAGGAGCACGCGAGCCGAGTCGACGAACGGCCGGGTACGGGCGCCTGAGCTCTGGCTAGGCCTTGGCGTCTGCGGTCGCTTCTACGTTGACGCGCCGGCCGTCCTTGCCCACCCGCTCATACCGGACCTTGCCCGGGACCAGCGCGAACAGCGTGTGATCGCGGCCGAGGCCGACCCCTTCACCAGGGGCGATCCTGCTGCCGCGCTGCCGGACGAGGATCGTGCCGGCGAGCACGTCCTGGCCCGCGTAGATCTTGACGCCCAGCATCTGGGGATTCGAGTCGCGTCCGTTGCGGGATGACCCGCCGCCCTTCTTGTGTGCCATCTATTACTTTTTGGCCGCCTTGGCCGGCTTGGCCGCCTTGGTTTCCTTGGCCGGCTTGGTTTCCTTGGCGGCCTTGGTGTCCTTGGTTTCCTTCTTTGCCCGAGGCTTGCGCGCCGCTCCCTTCTTGGGGGTTTCCTCGGCGTCCTCGTCGGACTCGTCCTTCTTGTTACGTCCGAACGGCATGATCTCGAGCGCTGTCAGGTCCGCGCGAGCGCCTCGGTGCACGCGCACCCTCTTCTTCGACTTGTAGCGGAGTACCTCGATCCGCGGGCCGCGCCTGTGCGCCAGCACCTTGGCCTCGATCTCGAACCCGTCGACACCAGGCGCTCCGACCTCGATCGTGTCGCCTTCATGCAGCAGCAGGACTCGACCGAACTTCACGGAAGATCCGGGCTCGGCGGCCAACCGGTCGACCAGCACGCGGTCTCCCGGGGCAACCCGATACTGCTTACCGCCGCTGACGACGACAGCCGACAGCGATCCGTCTGGCTTGGGCACGGCGAAGCATTCTACCAAGTGCTTTGGATCGGACGTAGCTCGCTCGCGAACAGGACGTTACCTGGTGAGTGCCAGCGTCACCACGATGAGTGCGAGGACCAGGAAGGAGTACGGCGCGACCGCCCGCGTGTACAGCCCCCGCGCCTGTTCCGCGCCCCGGCGCGTGAGCATGGTGCCTGTCACCACGCACAGAAGCGCGGCGATGACGCTGATACCGAAGAAGCGAATCGCACCCGCGACGTCATCGGTTGACGGCGGGAAGAACAGGGTCGTGAAGAGTCCGCAGTACGGGAACCACAGCATCGTTCGTGTCGCGTTGAAGCGCGGGCGCGCGCGCCGCTCGGCGGGCGGGGACATCGGCCACAACCGCATCAACGCAGGCAGGCAGAGCAGATAGAGAAAGCCCGAAGCGACCTTCACCGGCAGCAGCGCAGGCACGAGGACGTTGCCGAGCACCTGCGGGCGCAGGCTCTCGGGCTCGATTGCGGGACCGAGCACAGAAAGCAGCCAGCAGGTCTGGATGACCAGAAGCAAGCCGGGCCGGGCCACGAGCTCCGGGTCGAGGGCGAGCTCGGCCCAGGCGGTGAAGCCGATGGCGATGGCGGCGATGACCAGGTTGCGATCGGGCGTCGGCACTGCATTGAAAGGCGCCGCGAACTGCGCCGCCGCCAGCATCGCCAGCAGCGCGACGATGACCTGCACGGTGGGAGGGCTGCGCCAGCGAAGGTTGGGACGTCCGATGGCCTGGCGCGCGACGGCCGACCAGGTGACCTCGATCGCCAATCCGAATAGTGCGATGGTCAGCAGCCCGGGGTAGACGAGCAGCGACAGCGTGTCGCCGGCGGCGGACGAAAACAGCTGTGTCACAGCCCCGCCAGCCCGAGCAGAGGTCGCGGGAAAAGGCCGAACACGACGCTGATCGCCAGCGCAACCGCGACGCCGATCAGCTGGCGACCGGCGGGCGCGCCGATCGTGCGGCCGAGCCGCAGCGATCCCGGCAGCCACAGAAGAAAAGACAGGGCCAGCACAAGCGCCAGCGGCCAGTACATCGCCGTGGCTGCGCGCAGCAGCAGGATCCTCGCGGGAAATCCTGCAAACGGCGCCGATCCGGCGAGCGCCGCAGCGACGATGAAGTTGATGGGGCGGTCGGTCTGTGCCTTCTCACGCAACGACTGGCGCGACCAGAGGTACAGCGGGAGGCGTCCGAGCAGGATCGAATAGAGGACGAGAAGCGCCGCACCAACGCCGTCGGGCACCACCAGCCCGAATCCGCACAGGGCAAGGCCCCAGTCGGCGATGAACGAGTAGCGCCACGCCTCTGCGTCGGACGACGTGCGCCAAGAGGCGAGCGTCGCGACCACGATGTTGATGAGGCCCAGGCCGATGAGCAGCGCTCCGAACGCGTCCTCCGCCCCCTCGACCATCTCGCCGGCTTTCCCGACGACCACGACCGCGAGCACAGGGCCGACGAAAGCAAGCCAAGGAATCGGCGATGCTGCCGTCGACTCGTCTGGATCGAACTCATGGATGTACGGCAGCACGCCGAGAGCGGCCGCGAGTCCGGCCACCAGGCAGACCACGACGAGGCGGGTCAGCAGCGCCGGCCCCTGCATCGCCGCCAACGCGATCGCAAGGGCGAGCAGGCACACCGCGAGCGCAGGCGCGCGGAAACGAATCGCATAACCGCGGCGGCCTGCGCCCGAAGCCTGCAGCACCACGAGCAGCAGAAGGATCATCACCACGACGCCGAGGGTCGGAGCCGCGGCCATCGCGGTCATTCCCGCAAGGCCTCCGAGTCCCCATCGAAGCAGTGTCGAGCGCTCAGCGCGCGGCGGCGGCAGCGCGACAAGGATGGCGAGCGCGGCAGAGGCGGCGATGAGGATCGCGCGGCTCGCGGGCGACAGCGTCAACAAGATGCCGAGCTGATCGGACGTCAGGTCCGCCCTGCTCAGGATCACCGCGACCAGGCCGGCAACGCCAAGCGCCGCGCCCGAGGCAAAAGCCAGTTTCGGCCGGGGCCTGAACGCGGTCGCGCAAGCCGCGCCCGCAGCCGGCAACGCGACAGCGAGCTCAGGTTCCACGCGGACGCTTTGTGGCCGGGGCCGGCATCGCCGAGACACCGGCTGCGACTAGCGCGGCGAGGGTGTACGACACGATCCCGTCGCCGGAGACGATTCCCAGCACGAGCGCGACGCCTGCGATCGCGGTCAGCATTACGGCCGGTTCGGCGGCCTCCAGTAGGCGCCCGCCGAGCAGCACAAGCACCGTCAGCGCTGTGAACCTGAAGCCGGCGCTGGGGCCAGACGTCACCGCAAGAGCTACCCACAGCGCGACGAGGGCCACGACGATCGTGAACAGGAGCCGCGGCGTCGAGCCCGGCTGCATCAGCCCCCAACCGTCGGGCCCGATGGTGAACCGCAGCGCCGAGCCCAGCACGCCGCCGGCCAGGAGCACGATCGCGCCGCCCTCCTCGCCCTGGGACCAGGCGATAGCCGCGGCGGCGAGGGCGACGACGGCAAGTCCCGCGGCGAGGCCGCGCCGGCTGTCTGCCAGGACGATGACCGCGGCTCCGAGCCACGCCACGAAGGCTGCGACCTCGGTCATCTGCTGACCGCGATGGCGAGTGCGACGAGCGACGCCAGCCACAGCGCCGGCCGTCCGCCGGCGGCCACGCGCTCCAGGGCGACCGGATCGAAAAGGGATCGGTACTGCTCCGGGATGGTCCATGACCGCACGCGATCCCGAAGGGTCATCGCCGCGGCGGCGCCGGGCACGTCGAACAGCGGCGCCTTCGACTGCGCGGCCGTCGTCGCGGGTCCAGGCTTCGACAGCGCCACCGCCACCGCGCCAAGAAGCAGCAGCGGCCCGAACAGCGCCACCGCGGGCAGCCTGGTGGAGACCGTGATGATCGTCAGCGGATCTGGGGCGAGGCCTCCCGTCGGAAGTGTCATGACGCCGGCGATCGTGTCGCTTGTGATCGACGCCAGGGCCGCGACCGCAGGCCCGGCCGCAAGCACGATCACGCCGAGAACCGCGGCCACGAGTGCGAGCGCATCAGTCGCTTGCCTGCGCCGGCCGGCGGGCAGGCCTACCGATCGCGCCGCCGCAGCCGCCGCGACCAGCCACGCGGCCGCGCCAGCGACGGCGACCAGTCCGAACGCGTTGCCGGTCTCGAACGCGTCGGCAAGGCCCAGCACGCGCCCCCCGAAGGCGAGGCCGGGTGGGACGCCGGCTGCCACGGCTGCGACCAGGAGCGCCGCGGGGCTGCGACGGTCTGGAAGCAGCGGTAGGGCGGCGGTGAGCAGCGCCGCCGATGCAAGCAGTACGAGGCCGGCGAAGAGGCCGACAGCAGTTCCGATGGCGATCGACATCAGGGCGAACCCGGCCAGGCCAGGCACCGTCTCAGCCATGTACTCGGACCGGGTTGGAGCCGCCTGCGCGCGAGCGGCGGCGCCCAGAGCCACCAGCACGCCCCACGTCGCGAGGGCCAGGTTCAGCCACGACTGCGGGTACCGCCCGTTCCCCAGCTCGTACGCGCGAACCAGGAGGTAGAGGCCGAGCGGCAGCAGCGTTGCCGCGGTGACGCTCGCAGCGCGAAGCGAGGGCCTCATCCAGATGCGGACCGCCCAGCCTCGCCACGGAACGATGCCCGCGCCAAGGAGCGCGGCGATCGCGATGAGCGTGAATATCTGCGTGGTGAGCGCCGAAACAGGCACGGCTGCATAGGCCGCCGTGCCGGCATCGATCTGCAGCGTCACGCCAGCCCACGCGAGTGCGATCCAAGGGATCATCACCGACGCCCAGGAGGGCCTTACCGCGCGGACGTCCTCGATGTCGAACTGGACCACGGCGAGGGTCGCCGCGGTGCATCCGCCGATCGCGGTGACGACCATGTTGCCCGACTCGATCGCGAGCACGACCGCCGCGATCGCGAGTGATGCGACGGTGCTCTCCTGCCACCCTCGCTGCTGCAGCGTGAGCAGCAGCGCCGCCGGCACCAGCGCGATGACCCCGAACACGACCCCGACTCCGTCGAGTCGGAGGTCGAGGCCCACACCGAACCCGAGCGGTCCGAGTGAGAGCTCCTGCGTCGAGCGCACCGTGAGCCAGAGCACGGCGACGGCGGCGAGCGCGGCCCATGCCCCTGCCGCCGCGACAATGCGCGCGATGCTCTCGCCGAAACGCGAGGTTGCCGCCGCCACAACCGCGGCGGCGACCGGCAGCGCTATCGGCGCGAGCAGCGCTATCGGCGGCACAGTCGCTTAAGGGTATTTAGTCGCGGCAGGGGCGGTCGGGCTTCGCCCGGCCGCGACTCCACGTATCTGGAACCAGCAAACGTCGCAATCGCAGGGAGGGAGAGCAGGGCCGCGAATCCGGCCTGCATTACGAGTTGGCTCGCTTGGTCGCAAGCAGGCCGTTGAGCGGCCCGATGAGAGGGAACCGCGCGGGTTCCCTCTCATTTGGGAGCGCTACTGGCGGCACGCGCTAAGGGTATTTCGTCAGGTCAGGCGGTCGATTGCGGCCCGCAGCTCATCGGCGCGACCCTGCTGCTTGGCGATCTCCTCGGGCGGGGCTTTGGCCATGAACTGTTCGTTGGCCAGCTTGGCCTCGATGCGCTCGAGGTCCTTGCGCAGCTGCGCGATCTTCCTCTCCGTCACCGCCGCGTCCGCGGTCTCGACCTCGGGGAACACGACGCTCCCACCGGCCAGGCCCAAAGCCTTTCCGGGCGGCAGCTGGTCCGTCACCGCGACATCGCCGATCCGCGTGAGGGCCTGGACCCAGTCGTCGTCCCACTCCTGGTCCAGCTTCACCGCCCCGCCCTTGGCGGGCGCGCCGCTGACCGACTTTCGGTAGGAGCGGATCTCGGAAACCATGGCCATCAGCGATTCGAAGTCCAGCTCGACCTGGGCGTCCATATAGCGGCTTGCGTCGTCGGGCCAGGCGCTCCTCATCACGAAGTCGCGCTCGCCAGGGAGGCGCGACCACAGCTCTTCGGTGACGAAGGGCATGAACGGGTGCAGCGCTCTCATCAGCGCGTCGAGGCTGTACAGGCCGATCGCCTGGGCGACCGGGTCGGCCGCCTTCAGCCTCGGCTTCGCGGCCTCGAGCCACCAGTCGCAGAACTCGTTCCAGGCAAACGCGTAGGCGGCGTTGATCGAGTCCTGGAATGCAAACTCCTCGATCCCTCTCGCGATTGCGTCGCAGGCCGCGGCGAGCTTCGAGAGAATCCAGCGGTCCTCGTACAGCACGAGATTCTCCGGCTCCGGGACCGGGCGCGGCTCGCCTCCGTCGAGGCTGGTGAGGATCGGCTTCACCGCGTTCCACAGCTTGTTGCAGAAACGCCGGTAGCCCTCGACACGTGTCTCGTCGTAACGCACGTCCTGGCTCGACATCGCGACCGATGCCGCCCACGCGCGCAGCGCATCGGCGCCGTACTGATCGACGATCGATCGCGGATCGACGCCGGTGCCGAGTGACTTCGACATCCTGCGCCCGTCGGCGGCCTGCACCTGGCAGTGGATCGCAACGTCCGCGAACGGCACCTCGCCCATGAACTCGAGGCCCGTCATGATCATGCGGCTGACCCAGAGAAAGATGATCTCGCGGGCCGTGCAGTTCATGTTCGTCGGGTAGAAGGTCCGCAAGTCCTCGGTCTCGTCGGGCCAGCCGAGCGTGGCGAAAGGCCACAGTGCGGATGAGAACCAGGTGTCGAGAACGTCGGCGTCCTGCCTGAACTTGTCGCTGCCGCACTCGGTGCACTCGTGCGGTGGATCGACGCTGGCGATGACGTGGTCGTTCTCGCAGTAGTAGACGGGGATGCGATGGCCGAGCCACAGCTGCCGGCTGATGTTCCAGTCGCGCAGGCCGTGCATCCAGTCGAGGTAGATGCGCTCGTAGCGCTCCGGGTGCCAGCGAACCTTGCCCGCCTTGCTGGCCGCGACGGCGCGGTCGCGCATCTTTTCCATGCGCAGCCACCACTGCTCGCTGATGAGCGGCTCGATGATGGCGTCGCACCTGTCGCAGTGCCCCACGTCGTGCGTGTAGGGCTCTTCCCTTAGCAACAACCCCTGCTTCTTCAGGTCTTCGACGACCAGCTTGCGAGCCTCAACGCCAGGCAGTCCGTCAAAACGAAGGCCGGGGACGTTCATGCGGCCGTCGAGGTGCATCCCGTTGATGACCTCGAGGTGACGGCGCTGCCCGATCTCGTAGTCCATCGGATCGTGCCCTGGCGTGACCTTGAGCGCGCCCGTGCCGAAGTCAGGATCCACCGCCTCATCGGCGATGATCGGCAGCTTGCGGCCGACCAGTGGGAGGATCGCGGTCTTGCCGGCGATGTCGCGATAGCGAGGATCGTCGGGATGCACCGCGACTCCCGTGTCGGCGAGCATCGTCTCGGGGCGGACCGTGGCGATGGTCACGTCGCCCCCGCCCTCAATCGGATATTTGATGAAGTACAGGACGTCGTCATGCTCCTGCCACTTGACCTCGAGGTCAGAGATTGCTGACTGGTCGTGCGGGCACCAGTTGACGATTCGCGGCGCCCGGTAGATCCACCCACGCTCGTAGAAAGCGACGAACGCGGTGAGCACTGAACGGACGTAGCGCTCATCCATCGTGAAGCGTTGCCGCGTCCAGTCGAGCGACGCGCCGAGCACCCGGTACTGGCTGACGATGGTCGCGCCGACGGTGCGGTACCACTCGTCGACCAGCTCCGCGAACGCGTCGCGGCCGATCTCCTCCTTGCTCGTGCCCTCTTTCGCGAGCCGCTTCTCGATCACGTTTTGCGTTGCGATGGCCGCGTGGTCGGTGCCGGGTAGGAACAGGACCTCGTGGCCGGTCATGCGCCGGTACCGCGCCCAGATGTCCTGCACCGTGCCGTTGAGCGCGTGACCCATGTGCAGCTCGCCGGTGACGTTGGGCGGCGGAAGGCAGATGGTGTACCGAGGCTTGTCGCTCTTGGTCGACGCGGCGAACAGGCCGGCCTTCTCCCACCGCACGTACCAGCCGGCCTCGATGGCCTTTGGATCGAATGCCTTGGGCATCTCTCTTGGGGCGTGCTTCATGGCTGAGGTGATTCTCGCGTAGCCGGCCTTAGGGGGCCGGCTAGGGTACGGGTACTATCCCCGCGAAATCGGAGGACCGGCGACGCGAGCCGCGAAGCGGATTGCCGAGCCGCCCGCCGAGATTTCGCGGGGACCCCTGAACCGCTACGGCGCTCGTGTAGACGATCACGCCGTTTCGCCGACGACGCGTGCCGGGCTTTCAGACTCCTCGCCCAGCTCGAACTCGGGTTCCAGCGCCTCGCGAATCGAGCGCTCAGAGATGAGGCAGCGCTTGATCTCCGGCCGCGATGGGATCTCGAACATCGAGTTGAGCAGAGCCTCCTCGATGATCGACTTGAGCGCGCGGGCGCCGGTGCCGCGCAGCAGCGCAAGCTCGGAAATGGCGTCGAGGCTTCCTTTCTGGAAGACGAGATCGACGTTGTCGAGCGAGAAGAACTTCTGGTACTGCTTCACGAGCGCGTTCTTGGGCTCGGTGAGGATCCGCACGATGTCCTGCTGGTCCAGGTGGTGCAGCGTGACGATGATCGGCAGGCGGCCGACGAACTCGGGGATGAACCCGTACTTCAGCAGGTCCTGCGGCTGCAGGTGCTTGAGGGTCTCCGAGACGGCCTTGCGCTCGACCTTCGTGTGCGGCGCGCCGAAGCCGATCGAGCGCCGGCCGATGCGCTGCTCGACCACCTTCTCCAGGCCGTCGAACGCGCCGCCGCAGACGAAAAGGATGTTGGTCGTGTTGATCTGAATGAAATCCTGGTGCGGGTGCTTGCGGCCGCCCTGTGGCGGGACGTTCGCGACAGTGCCCTCGAGGATCTTCAGCAGCGCCTGCTGCACACCCTCACCGCTGACGTCGCGCGTGATCGACGGGTTGTCGGACTTGCGCGCGATCTTGTCGATCTCGTCGATGTAGATGATTCCGCGCTCGGCGCGGCTGATGTCGAAGTCCGCCGCCTGGATGAGGCGCAGCAGGATGTTCTCGACGTCCTCGCCCACGTAGCCGGCCTCGGTAAGGCTGGTGGCGTCGGCGATGGCGAACGGCACGTCGAGGATCTTGGCGAGTGTCTGCGCGAGGTACGTCTTGCCGCAGCCCGTCGGGCCGACCAGCAGCACGTTCGACTTCGTCAGCTCTACGTCGCCGACCGACTTCGAGGCGGAGATGCGCTTGTAGTGGTTGTAGACCTGGACCGACAGCACCTTCTTGGCGCGGTCCTGTCCGATCACGTACTGGTCGAGAGCCGCGCAGATCGTCTTCGGGTTGGGGATGAAGCCGGTCTTCTGCTTCTTCTGGCCCGCAGATCGATTGTCGTCCTCGAGGACCTCCTGGCAGAGGTCGATGCACTGGTCGCAGATGAACACCCCCGGCCCCGCGACGAGCTTGCGAACCTGGTCCTGACCCTTACCGCAGAACGAGCAGCGGGTGTACCGGCGGCGATCCTCTCTTTCGTTCATTGGTCCCTCGTTGTACTAACCATGATGTCCTTCAAGACGATGCCGGTGCCGGGGGATTATGGCCCCAGAGAATCTCGTTCGCAACACTTATGCACTCGCTGCAGATGAAGACTCCGGAGCCGGCCACGAGACGCACGCCTCGCTCGCCCTGCAGCTTGCCGCAGAAGGAGCATTTCGGCTTGTGCCGCTGGACCCCGCTGTCCTTGCTCTTTCGGCGAAAGATCATTTCGCGACGGCCCCGACCTTCTCCTTCTCTTTTTCCTTCTCTCCCGCCTTAGGCGGCGTGAGGATGATGTCGTCGATGAGCCCGTACTCCTTCGCGGCCTCAGAGGTCAGGAAGTAGTCGCGCTCGGTGTCCTGCGTCACCTTTTCCATCTTCTGTCCGGTGTGACGCGAAAGGATCTGGTTCAGCTGCTCGCGCGTGCGCAGGATCTCTTTGGCGTGGATCTGAATGTCAGTCGCCTGGCCCTGCATCCCTCCCCAGGGCTGGTGGATGAGGATGTTCGCGTGCGGCAGAGCGTAGCGCTGGCCCTTCGCGCCGCCCGCGAGCAGCACCGCGGCCATGGAGTACGCCATGCCGATGCAGATGGTCGACACCGGCGGCCGGATGTACTGCATCGTGTCGTAGATCGCGAGGCCCGCGGTGACGTTGCCGCCTGGGCTGTTGATGTAGAGCGCGATCTCCTTTTCGGGATCTTCCGACTGCAGGAACAGCAGCTGCGCCACCACGAGATTGGCGACCTGGTCGTCGATCGGAGTGCCGATGAACACAATGCGGTCCTTCAGCAGCCTCGAGTAGATGTCGAACGCGCGCTCACCGCGGCCCGTGTTCTCGACGACCATCGGGACGAGGTAGGAGGCGGGTCGCTCGAATCTGCTCATCTCAGGCACCAGTCCATTCTAGACAGCACTCCTCTCGATTCAGTCAAAGTCGGAATTCAGGGCTTCGCTGGTACCCCGACGCCGCCAACCTCGGCAAGGCGATCGAGCACTTTGAGGCGGCGCAGGCGGGATTCGAAATACCGGCGAGCAGTCCGGCTCTTCTTCACCTCAGGGATGCGACCGGAAAGCTCCTCATCTTTCACCGCCTGTTCCTCGATGTACCGGTCGACCTCTTCGTCCGACGGGTCGATGCCCTCGCGCTTCGCGAACTCGTCGAGCACAAGGTCGACCTTGAGCCGCGCCTCGGCGTCCGGGCGCTCGTCCGCGGCCCACTGCGGCACGGTTTTCCCCAGGTAGTCGAAGTACCGATCGAGCCGCAGGCCCTGGCGGCCCAGGCTGCGCTCCATCGACTCGAGCTGGGTCGCGAGCTCCTTCTCGACCAACGCGTCGGGAACCTCCACCTGTGACGAGTCGACCAGCGCTTTCACCAGCGCCTGCTCGCGCGCCATGCGCGACATCGCCTTCGCGGCCTCCTCGAGGTCGCTGCGCAGGGCTTCGCGGTATGCCTCGACCGTTTCCTGCTTGCCGCCGCTCAGCTGCTTGGCGAGCTCGTCGTTGAGCTCGGGCAGCACCTTCTCCTTGACGCCACGCACCGTGGCGCGGATCGTGCCATCCTTGCCCGCGAGCTTCGACTCCGAGTAGTCGTCGGGGAACTTGACCGTCACCTCGCGCTGTTCGTCAACGAATGTGCCGGGCAGAGCCTCCAGCAGCTCGGGCAGCAGGACGCCTTCCTTGAGCTCCGCCTCCATCGCCTTGCGCGATTCCGACTCGACGACCTGCCCGTCCGCCTCGACCTCGACGTCGATGATGGCCACGTCGCCCATGCGCAGCTCGCGCTCGACGGGCGTGACCTCGGCCAGCGGCTCGCGCACGTCCTCGAGCCTGCGTTCGAGCATCCGGGCGGTGACTTCGACCGCCGGCGTCTCGGGCGGCGTGAGCTGGGAGATGTCGCCCAGCGTGACCTGCGGCATCACGGTGATCGTCGCCTTCAGCCGCGCTGGCCGGCCGCGTTCCAGCTCGAGCACCTCCACGTCGGGGTTGTCGATTGGGTCGATCGACTTGTCGCGCATCGCCTGCTGCAGCACCTCGGGGACGATCGTCTCGACGACCTCCTCGCGCAGAGCGGCCGGGCCGATGCGCGCCTCGATCAGCTGGCGCGGCGCCCGGCCGGGCCGGAAGCCTTCGATCTTCGCCCGCGATGCGAGGCGGTTTAGCACGCGCTCATACGTCGCGTCGACCAGCTCCGCCGGCACCTCGATGGTCATGCCGACCTGGCTCTTGGGCAACGTTTCCGTCACGACAGACAGCGCGGAAGGCATCGGCCGGATTCTACGGACGGCGGAGTGTCGGTACTGCTTCTAGGGCGAGGGCGTAACCACCGGGGGGCTCGCCAGGATCGGTCCGGTGCCCGGGTCTCCGGGGACGTTGATGTTCACCGGCGTCGGGGTCGGGCTGGGCGCACTGTCGCCGGGCAGGCGCGAGATGCTCGTGGTATCGCTCAGGTACCAGCTGTTGTTCGGGCCGGGCACGACGTCCGGCGGCTTCGAGTACCACAGGTTCGCGGGCACGCCCTGCAGCGCGACGTTGACAAACGTGTGCACGCCAGGAGACGCGACGTACACGCCGTCCGAGCCCTGGATCATGAAGTGGTTGTTGTTCAGGATGTCGCCGACCCATAGACCGACGGCCAGGATCGGATTGAACGCCACGGTGACCGCGTCCTTGAAGTTGTCGGTGGTGCCGGTCTTGGCGGCGACCGTGTGGTTGCTCCAGTGCAACGCGCTGTTGTAGCCGAAGATCGGAGCCCTGTTGTTGTCGTCGGCCATGATCTGGGCCATGATGTAGGCAACTCCGGGATCGATCGCCAGGCGCGCCCGCTGATCGGCGTTGGTCTGGTACAGGACGTTCCCGTGCGAGTCGGTGACCTGACGGATCGCCTCAGGCGTGTGGTACACGCCCATGGCCGCGTACACCGAGATGCCGGCCACGTGCTCGAGCAGCGTGATCGGGTAGCCGCCAAGCGTCAGGCTCGGGCCGTACTCGTCAGGCGGGGCGTTCGGGTCTGATGTGTATGAGCCGTCGGGGTTGGCCTTGATGTAGCGAGGGTTGACGCCCAGGTTGCGCATCCAGGTGAGCACCGACGGCACCCCGATCGAGAGCTCGGCCTTGACGGCGCAGATGTTCAGCGAGCTTGCGAACGCCTTCTTGAGGGGCAGCACGCCGTGCGACTTGTGGTCGTAGTTGTAGAAGTTCGTCGTGCTGTACGCGTCCTTGTACACCAGCGGGCTCGGTCCGTCGTAGATGGGAGTGTCGACGGTCGCGACCCGCGCGTTGATGACCGCGCCGTACGTGTACGGCTTCATTGACGAGCCCATGTTTCGCGGCGTTGTGGCGAGGTTGATCTCACCGCCGTTGACGTGCGAGTTGTAGTCGGGCGAGCCAACCATGACAAGGATCTCACCGGTGCGCGGATCCATCGCCACCAGCGCGGATGAGAGCTGGCCGTTGCGGTCGCGGTACAGGTTGGCTTTGAGGTTGTTGCGAACGATTGTCTCGCCCTGCGCCTGCAGGCTGTAGTCGAGCGTGGTCTTGACGTTGAGCTGCTGCACGCCGGGCTGGAAACCTAGCAGGCGGAGCTCCGACTGCACGTAGTCGACGAAGTGCGGCGCCAGCGCGTTGTTGGTAGGCGCGTAATACGTGAGCTTCTCGGCTAAGGCGTCGTCAGCCATTGCTTGAGTGACTTTCGTGACGTCGTACGCGCGCACCATCGCGTCCAGGACCTGCTTCTGGCGCACCTTGGCCTCGTCCGGGTTCAGGACCGGGTTGTACTGGGTCGGCGCCTGCGGAAGGCCGGCGAGAATCGTTGCCTGGGCGAGATCCAGCTTGCTGGCCGAGGTGTGGAAGTAGCTCTGCGCGGCCGCTTCGACGCCGTACGACTGGGCGCCATAGAAGCTTTTGTTGAGGTACAGCTCGAGTATCTGGTCTTTTGTATAGGTCTGGCTCAGCTCGTACGCGAGCGCGAGCTCCTTGATCTTTCGGCTGTACGTCTGATCAGGGGTCAGGAACTGCTGCTTGGCCAGCTGCTGGGTGATCGTGCTGGCGCCACTGACGATGTGACCCGTTCGCAAGTCGTCATATAGCGCGCGCAGGATGGCCATCGTGTCAAAGCCGGGGTTGCTGTAGAAGTTCTTGTCCTCGATGGCGATGGTGGCGTTGATCATGTTGGGATTGACGTCCTTGAGCCTGACCGCCAATCGATGGTCGCCGGTGTGGTAGCCCACGTCGGCAAGCTCCTTGCCGTTGCGGTCGCTGATCAGCGTGTCGCCCGCGAAGGCCGCGCTGTCCAGGCCGCGGATCGAGGGAAGGCTGTCGAAGAAGGACTGGGCGTAGGCGTCGACCGCGAAGCCGAGCACCAGGACCACGGCGAGAAGGACGCCCAGACCGCGGAGCAGCGCAACCCTTCGGTGATGCTGTCCTATCGGAGACCAGCCGGCATGGATTCGCGCCCTTGGCTGGTGCCCGCCCTTCGTCTTGATCTTCTCAGGAACGTTTCGACCCATAGGCTGGAGGCGCATAGAGTCTAGCGCCCCCGCTTGAGCCTAACGCCGCGCCGCCCGGTGGGGTTACGCCAGGCCGGACGTCAGCAGGAGCCGCTAGGTCGGGCGAAAACCTCATCCGCCGGAACGAGCCGTTCCTGGCGTGTCCCTGGGAAATGGACGCGCACGCCCGGCCGGCCAGGGCTGCCGAGCTCCCACCCCGCCTCGTAAAGGCGGGCCGCCTCGGCGAGGTCTTTCGCCTGGGCGGCCTGCGCGCCGTCGGTGAACGCCAGGGTCTGCGCCCTGGCCCCCGGGAAGCCGAGCCGGACCTCGCCGCCGGTCTTCAGGTTGAAGACGAAGTCGTCGAGCGAACCCTCCCGGCTTCCTTCCACCAGCTGGGCGACGTTCGGGAACCTACCTTCTTTCATGGCCGACTTCAGCTCGGCCCGCGCCTCGCGATGTGCACCGCGCTCACGCCGGCGCTTCTCCGTGAGCAGGACGTCGCGCTGCGTACGCAGCGCCCCTAGCTGCTCTTCCAGCGGCTTCATCTGCGCGCGTACGCCGGCGACCCGGTGCTCGAGCTCTTCTTCAGTCAGACTGGCCAGGTCCTCTGGCACGGTGTAGGAAGTTACTCGTCGACGGGCGGTTTGGGTCGCGGCTTGCGCGTGAGGACGAAGGCCGCCGCCATGACCAACACCACAGTAACCACGGCGAGCTCGATCAGTCCGGTCGTGTAGCCGCTCGTGCCGTGCCCGTTGTAGCGGGCGCCGATGGCCGCGAGGCTGAGCGAGTAGAGGCCGAACAGGGCCATGAGCTGCGCCGCGCGACGCACCCACATGCAGGAGGAACGCTCATCGACCCGCGGCCACCTCGTGCTCGGCTCGGCGCCTGCGGAAGCCGGCATACAGAGCAAGGTCGTACACGATCTTTACGCCACCGCCCGCGAAGAACGGGATGCCGAACGAGGCGGCCCCGATGGCGATCCCGGCGATCGTGGGTCCGACAGATTGGGCGACGCCGCGAACAGCGCCTGTCATGGCCAGGGCGCCGGCGCGTTCGGAAGGCGGGACGAGCGAGACCACGTAAGCCTGGCGCGCGGGCACATCCATCTGGGACAGCGCAAACCGCGCGAACAGCAGGGCGACCGCGGTGCCCAGGTTCGGGGCGAACGGCACCGCGAGCAGCAGCACGTTGCTCGGGAGGTGCGTGACGACCATGGTGTTGATCAGTCCGATGCGGTTGGCCAACCGGCCCGACACCTCATAGGAGGCGGCCTGCAGGAGCGCGATGACCGCGAACGCCGGACCCAGAAACGTGGTCTCGGCGCCAAAGCGAGCGTGCAGCCAGTACGCGATCACCGCGTTGGCCACGAAGCCGCCTCCCAGCGAGTCGAGCGCGAACAGACCCGCGAGGGCTGCCAGCGGGCGGAAGTTTCCGAACGCGATGGCCGGCCCAGGCGCTTCGACGCCGCGGCTCATGAAAAGAGGTAGCGCTCCGGTGATGATGCCGATCGCCGCGTAGAGGCCGAAGTAGCCGGCCGCCGACCGACCGGGCACCAGCGCGGCTGACAGTCCGCCCGCGGCGTTCAGCAACCCGGCGGTGAACGCGTATCGCCCGAACGCCGTGTTCCGATCCTTGGCCGGCGCAGCCTCCGCCAGCATCGCCTGCTCCACTGCCGAAAAAGGCCCGAGGTCGACGCTCGCGGCGCCGAGCATGCCCGGCACGCCCGCGAGCACGAGCAGCACCGGCGAAGAGGCGAGCGCGAGGTCCAACCCGGTCACGGCCATCAAGAGCCCGCACGCCGCCAGGGTCGCCCGCCGGCCGATGCGTGCGGCCGCCCACGCCGCCGCCAGCCCGGACAGCGAGGCGGCGGCCAGTCCTATGCCGAGTGTCAGGCCGATCAGCCCCGCCGGCAAGCCGCGTCGCTCCAGGTGGATGCCGACCAGCACCGCCGAAAAGCCGAAGCCGAACGCACGCAGCCCGCGGGCCGCCAGCAGCAGACGCCGATCCATGCGCAGAAGTATTTGGGGAGGAGGGGTCGCTTTGCGACAATGGCCGTGCCGTGACGCTGCCTCGCCGGATCGTGGGTCTAGGTGGGGGCGGCTTCAGCCGGTTCGGCCGCCTCTCAAAACTCGACGACTACGTGCTGTCGCTAACCCAGAAGGACCACCCACGCGTCCTCTTCCTCGGAACCGCAGGTGGCGACGCCGACTCGCACATCGTCCTCTTCTATGAGGCGTTCTCGGGCCGCGCGCGCCCGGCGCACCTCAAGCTGTTCGGCGCCCCCAGCCGCATGGAGTGGCGGCCGCTCATCCGTGAGCAGGACGTCATCTATGTCGGCGGCGGCAACACCGCGAACATGCTGGCCATCTGGCGCGTGCACGGCATGGACCAGGCGCTGCGAGAGGCGTGGGACGACGGCGTTGTGCTGTGCGGCGTGAGCGCGGGCATGAACTGCTGGTTCGAGTGCTCGATCAGCGATTCCTTCGGCCTCGACCTGGCTGACCTGCGCGACGGGCTCGGCTTCCTGCCGGGGAGTGTGTGCCCGCATTACGACGGGGAGGAGCGAAGGCGTCCCGTCTACCGGCAGCTTGTGTCAGAGGGCTTGCCCGCCGGATACGCGGTCGAGGATTCTGTCGGGATCGTCTTCCAGGACACCGGTTTCGTGGAAGCGGTGACCGAAGTCGAAGGGCGTCGCGCCTATCGCGTGGAGATCGTCGACGGCCAGGTCAGCGAGACCGTCGTGCCGACGCGGTCGCTGGTCAGCCCCCCTGCGCCCGCAAGTCCCGCAGCACCAGCACCGCCGCCAGCACAATCACCACGAGTGCGGCGGTAACCGCCGCCACCAGAAAAACCGTCGGGGCGTCGCCTGTGCGCCCGCTCGTGGCCGGCTGTGGGCTGGCCTGAGGGCTGGGCGACGGCTCGACCGGCGTCGCGCCGGTGAAGATGAGATGGCCCTCACCGTGCGCGCGCGTGGCGGTCGTGATCAGAGGCTGCACGGTGCAGGTGGTCGTGCAGCGAACGTCGATGAGCGTGGCGCCGCCTTCGGTGGCGGACAGCAGGTCGCCTTCCTGTACGCCGAGGCCGGTGAGTGAGTCGGCCGTGAGCGCGAGAAGGTTGTCGGTGCCGGGGTGCGGGTTGCCCTTGGTGGTGCGGTCGGCGTAGTAGACGCTGCCGTGCCAGCCGTGCGGCACGAATCCGACCGCCTCCACCCCGATGTCGGCGCCCTTCGGCAGCCCTGAGGCCGCGACAGTGCGCGAAGAGCCGTCAGCTCCGATGGCGTAGATGTTTCCCGAGAGCTCGTCGGGTGCGATCAGCATCCCGCCGAACGCACCGAAGCGCGGAGGCGCGATCTCCAGGCCTCCTTCGACGGTGGGCGCCGAGCGCGTGATGACCGAGACGGTCCCGGCGCAGTCGATGGCGGCGACCTCGGACTTGCCTGCGCCGGCTGTGCCCGTGACCAGGATGCGGTAGCCGAAAGCTCCGCCGGTGTCGAACGTGATGCCGCTGAGAGCGGTGACGTTCGGGATGTTCGCGAAGGAGCTCTTCTGGCCCTGGGCGTCGACACGGTTCAGCCCAAGCGGAGAGTGCAGGCGCAGCACGTAGACATCGCCCCTCTGGAACGAACAGCCCGCGGTCGACGTGCTCGCGGCGGGCGGCAGCTGCGGCACGACCGTCAGGTACGTCTCGGCGGTTCTGTCGTCGGTGTATGCGACGCCTGGGTAGGGCGTCGCCGCCCCCAGCGGGTCTACGAGCCACAGCTTGCCCGTCCCCATCACGACAAGCCAGCCGTCTGCCCTGGGGCCGCCCACGTCGACCACGCCCGCGATCTTGGTGACCGGCTGCCAGGCCGGAGGGGTCGCCGCCGACACCGCGACGGCATGTGCGAGCCCCAGGCAGACGAGCGCGGCTGAAGCACCAAGGCGTCGCAAGGCGCGCCAATGGTATTTCAACGGCAGGGTTGAAAAACTCGTAGGATGAATTTCGTGGACTCCCGCCGCGAGATCATCCTCGCTTTCCTAAAAACCCGGGGCCACGCCTCCCTGGGCGAGGTGGCGGCCCACCTCGAGGTTTCCAAGCAGGCGGCCCTGAAGCACCTGGAGGCACTCGAAAGCGACGGTCTTACGACTGTGGCGCACGCTCAGTCGCACGGCCGAGGCAGGCCGGAGAACGTTTACTCGCTGACGCCCGCGGCGGCGGAGCACTTCCCGCATGCACACCGGGAGCTTGCCGCCGACCTGGTGGAATTTCTCAACGAGGAGCAGCTGCAGCGGTTCTTCGAGCGCCGCGCCGCCCGGCTCGAGGCCGAATACGCACCGCGCCTCGCCGGACTTGATTTCGAGGCGCGCGTGCGCGAGCTTGCAAGGCTCGCCACCGAGCACGGCCACATGGCGGAGGTCGTCGAGCTGCCGGGAGGCGGACTCGCGATCAGGCACTGCAACTGTCCGATCCAGGACGTCGCGGTGCGCACGCCGCTGCCGTGCAAGAACGAACAGGAGATGTACGAGCGTCTGCTGGGCGCTCCGGTGGAGCGCTCGACGTGGGTGCGAGAGGCCGCGTCGGACTGCACATATCAAGTGAAGGAAGGGAGCAAGCAAGTTGGCTGATTTCGAGATTCGGGACTTGCGCGCAAGCGTCGAAGGCAAGGAGATCCTCAAAGGCGTGACGCTCGCCATCAACAAGGGCGAGGTGCACGCGGTGATGGGCCCGAACGGCTCGGGCAAGTCGACGCTGTCGTACGCGCTGATGGGTCACCCGGGTTACACGATCGACGGCGGCCAGGTCCTGTTCAAGGGACAGGACATCCTTTCCCTGGAGCCTGACCAGCGCGCGCGGCTCGGGATCTTCCTCGCCTTCCAGTACCCGGTGGTGGTGCCCGGAATCTCGATGACCAACTTCCTGCGCACGGCCATCAACGCGAAGCGCGGCTACGACGGCAAGGACAAGTCGAAGCAGATCTCGCCGAAGGAGTTCCGCTCGCTGCTCAAGGGCGAGCTCGAAGTCCTGCACATGGACGACTCGTTCCTGCCGCGCTACATCAACGACGGATTTTCCGGCGGCGAGAAGAAGCGCGCCGAGATCCTGCAGATGGCGATGCTCAAGCCGGAGATCGCGATCCTCGACGAGACCGACTCGGGCCTGGACATCGACTCGATCAAGTTCGTTGCCGCGGCCGTGAACCGCATGCGCGGTCCGGAGCTCGGCGCGCTGATCATCACGCACTACACGCGCATCCTCGAGTTCATCAAACCCGACTTCGTGCACGTGCTGGTGGACGGTCGGTTCGTGCTGTCGGGGGGACCCGAGGTGGCGGACCGCCTCGAGAAAACTGGGTATTCGGAATGGATGGAAGCGGATGAACCAGCTGTGCTGGCAAAGGAGGAGGTGAGCTAGTTGGCCACTCAGCCGAAGCCCGTCGACGTTGGCTCCGACTACAAGGAGAAGTACGGCTTCTTCGTCCCCGAGGACTATGTCTTCAAGGCCAAGCGCGGCTTGAACCCGGACATTGTCAAAGAGATCTCGTTCATGAAGGGCGAGCCGGAGTGGATGACGAAGTTCCGCCTTCGCTCCCTGGAGATCTTTCGCAAGAAGCCGATGCCCACGTGGGGAGCCGACCTGTCGGTGATCGACTTCGAGAACATCTTCTATTACCTCAAAGCCTCAGACAAGCAGTCGAAGAGCTGGGAGGAGCTGCCGGCCGACATCAAGGCGACCTACGACCGACTCGGTGTGCCTGAGGCGGAGCGCAAGTTCCTGGCCGGCGTGTCGGCGCAGTACGAGTCAGAGGTCGTTTATCACTCATTGCAGAAGGAGCTGTCGGCGAAGGGCGTGATCTTCCTCGACACGGACTCGGCTCTGCGCGAGCACCCGGACCTGTTCAAGGAGTACTTCGGTACGGTCATCCCGCCGGCCGACAACAAGTTCTCAGCCCTGAACAGCGCGGTGTGGTCGGGCGGGTCGTTCATCTACGTGCCGAAGGGCGTGCGTGTGGATATTCCGCTGCAGGCGTACTTCCGCATCAACGCGGAGAACATGGGCCAATTTGAGCGGACGCTGATCATCTGCGATGAAGGCTCGTTCGTGCACTACATCGAGGGGTGCACGGCGCCGATCTACACCACTGACTCGCTGCACTCGGCGGTGGTCGAGATCATCGTCAAGAAGAACGCCCGCTGCCGCTACACAACGATCCAGAACTGGTCGACCAACGTCTTCAACCTGGTGACCAAGCGAGCGATGGCGTACGCGGACGCGACCATGGAATGGGTCGACGGGAATTTGGGCTCACAAATCACCATGAAATATCCCTCCGTCTACCTGATGGAGCCGGGCGCGAAGGGGGACGTGGGCGGCAAGATGATCCACGTCGCGCCCAACACGACCTCGACCATCACGTCGAAGTCGATCTCCAAGGCCGGCGGACGCACCTCATACCGGGGCCACATCAAGGTCTATCCGGGAGCCAACAACTCCAAGTCGTTCGTCAAGTGCGACGCGCTGCTGCTGGACGAGAACTCGCGGTCCGACACCTACCCGTACAACGACGTCGACGCCGACAACGTGACCCTCGGGCACGAGGCGACCGTCAGCAAGGTCTCGGACGAGCAGCTCTTCTACCTGATGAGCCGTGGCATCACGCGCTCCGAGGCGGAAACGATGATCGTCAACGGCTTCATCGAGCCGTTCACCAAGGAGCTTCCGCTCGAGTACGCGGTGGAGCTGAACCGCCTCATCCAGCTCGAGATGGAGGGCTCGGTCGGCTGAGATGACCTTCACCGCCGAAACCCTGGAGCGGACGGAGCTCCGGGGCGAACCCGACTGGCTGCGCCAGCGTAGGCGCTCGGCGCTGGAGGCCTATGAGCGGCTGCCCATCCCAAGCCGGACCGACGAGGAGTGGCGCCGCACCGACATCGCGGGCCTCGACCCGTCGCAGTTTGCGAAGTTCGAGCATGCCAACGGCGCGGTGGCCGACGAGCGCGAGCTGCCGAAGGGCGTGATCGTCGAGCCACTGTCGGCGGCGGTCATGAATCACTCGGCGCTTATCGAGCCGCTGCTTTTCTCGATGGTCCGACCCGACCGGGACCGCTTCGCCGCGCTGCACGCCGCGTTCTTCACGGGAGGCAACTTCGTCTACGTGCCCGATGGCGTGAACATCGACGAGCCCATCCTCGGCCAGCACTTCTCGCATGAGAGCGGCACGAGCGTGCTGCCGCACACGCTGATCGTCGCGGGCAAGGGCGCGCGCTTCAACTACCTCGACGAGTACATCGCCGACGGCGATGACGAGGCCGCGTATCGCAGCGGCTCGGCAGAGATCATCGTGGGCGAGGGCGCCGAGGTCGGCTACGTCGCGATCCAGAAGTGGGGCCGCCAGGCGTGGCACTTCGCCGACCAGCGGGCCAGGCTCGCGAAAGACGCGACGCTGAAGCTGTTCAACGTCACGCTCGGCGCGCGATTCTCGAAGACCCGCGTCGAGGCCTCGCTCATGGGACCGGGCGCGACCGCAGAGCTGAAGGGCATCTACTTCGCCTCGGGCGACCAGTTCTTCGACTTTCACACGCTGCAGGACCACCAGGTCGGAAACACAACGTCCGATCTCCTGTTCAAGGGCGCGCTGCAGGACGTGGCGCGCACGGTGTACGCCGGCCTCATCCGCATCGAGAAGGGCGCGGCGCGATCGGACGCTTACCAGGCGAACCGCAACCTGGTTCTTTCGGCCAAGGCGAAGGCCACGTCCATCCCGATGCTGGAGATCGACAACAACGACGTGCGCTGCACTCACGGCGCGACGGTCGGTCCTGTCGACCCGAACCACCTTTTCTATCTGCGCTCGCGCGGCATCCCGGAGATGACCGCCAAGCGGATGATCGTGCAGGGCTTTTTCGGCCAGGTGCTCGACCGGATCCCGTTCGAGCAGGCGCGCACGATGATCGAGAACGAGCTGGAGTCGCGCCTTGGCTAGGGTCCGCGTGGCCGCGGCCGCCGAGCTGCCCGTGGGCGGCCTCAAGGGCGTGGTCGCGGATCACACCGAGATCTGCCTGGCCCACGCTGAGGACGGCAACTTCTACGCGATCAACGACGTGTGCACGCACGAGAACTTCCTGCTCAGCGGCGGTGAGCTGTTCGACCTGCAGGTCGAGTGCCCGCAGCACGGCTCGCGATTCCACCTGCAGACCGGCGCGGTGACCGGGATGCCCGCGGTGATCCCGACCAGCGTCTATCCAGTCGAAGTCAAGGACGGCGAGGTGTACGTCGATGTATGACGTGGCGGCCGTCCGCAAAGACTTCCCCATCTTCGAGACGGGGATCGCCTACCTCGACTCGGCCAATACCTCGCAGCGGCCACGCCAGGTGACGGGCGCGGTCCTGGACTACTGGGAGCGATACAACTCCAACATCCACCGCGCCGCCTACAAGATCGCCGAGGAGGCGACCGACCGCTACGAGGCGACGCGCGAGAAGGTGCGCGCCTTCATCAACGCCGCGTCGACCAAGGAGATCATTAACACGCGCGGCACGACCGAGGCCATCAACCTCGTGGCGTACGCGTGGGGCCGCGCCAACGTCAGGGCGGGCGACCTCATCGTGCTGACGATCCTCGACCATCACTCGAACATCGTCCCGTGGCAGATCCTGGCCGAGGCCAACGGCGCGCGCATCGAGTACGTGGACATCGATGAGCGCGGCGAACTGCGCCAGGACCAGTTCCGCGAGCTGCTGGAGAAGCAGCCGAGGCTCGTGACGTTCAGCCAGGTGAGCAACGCCCTAGGCACCATCAACCCGGTCGACGACATGGTCAAGCGGGCCAAGGCCGCCGGCGCGACCGTGCTGGTCGATGGGGCGCAGGGCGCGCCGCACCAGGGCGTCGACGTACGTGCGCTCGGGTGCGACTTCTATGCGTTCAGCGGGCACAAGATGCTCGGGCCAACCGGCGCCGGCATCCTCTAC
>VBIA01000125.1:0-8234 GCA_005879985.1 Chloroflexota bacterium
TGTCAATGGTATTCGCATGATGATTTTCTGGAACTACATGTCTCGTCGGCGCGCGAGGAACAGTTCTCGGACCTCATCGTCGCGAACCACAACGGGCTTGAGCCCTACTTCGCGCAACATGCGCAGCCATCGCGCCCGCGGGAACAGACCGAGGATGTGGCGGTCGTGAGCCACGCGTGCATTGCCTGTTTTGTTGCGCAGCAGGATCGCAAAGTCGACCTCATAAGTGGTGTCGCGAGGATCGGGGTCAAAGACCCACTGCAGAAAACGCAGTCGCCTCCCTGGCGAATCGGTTCCCCCCTGGTCGGTGCCCGCGATGAACGTCTCGCGCACGAAATCGGGGACGAACAGCGCGACGCCTCCGGGCCGGCAGTGCTCGCACGCGGTCTGCATCACAGCCCGCAGCTCGCGTTCCGTGGTCATGTGGCAGATCGCGTCGTGGACGTACACCGCGTCGAAGGTCCTGCCCAAGCGCAAGGTGCGAATGTCGCCCCGGATGTGCTCGCACTCCGGGTTGAGCTTGCGACTCACCTTGAGCATCTGCGGGGACATGTCCACCAGCGTCATCTCGAAATGCGCTTTGAGATGGAAGGCGCTGTTGCCTCCGCCCGAACCAAGCTCCAACACGGTGTGCGGCGCGGGCTTGGTCGATTTGCGCAGAACCCTGGCGACGTGGCTCGCCTCGAGGCGGTACTCCTTCGGATCCGAGAAAACCGGCCACCATCCGGCCAGCTCGCCGTAGAGCTTCATCCGCCGGATAGCGTGACCTATCGCCGGTGCTACCGCGAGAGGCGTTCGCCGGATACCGCCGCGACGACGCCCAGGACCACATAAGTCCCTGCCGCGACGCGACCGGCTCGTCTCTGGGCGATCCTGCTCGATGGCAGCCTCCTGGACAGCGCGCCCACACCGAGCACGTAGGAGACGCGGCTCGCCAAATTACGATTGAGGGGCATTGTCGAAGACCGTCGAGTCGCGGATCGCGGGCACGCTCATCCCGACACCGGACATCACGCCGGAGGAGCTCCAGCTCGCCGTGCGCAATCATTCGATGCCGCTCGAGGCGCTGCACTACCCGATCACGCCGATCGGCCTGCACTACCTGTTGATCCACTTCGACATCCCCGTCGTAGACGCCGGAACCTGGGAACTAGCGATCGGTGGCCATGTCGAGCGCCGGTTGCGCCTGAGCCTGGACGACATCAAGTCGCGACCGCAGACGACGATCGCGGTCACGCTCGAGTGCGCCGGCAACGGCCGTGCTCGTCTGTCGCCCCGGCCGATGAGCCAGCCGTGGCTGAGTGAAGCGGTAGGGACGGCCGAGTGGACCGGCACGCCCTTGGGACCCATCCTCGCCGAGGCCGGCTTGCGCGAGAGCGCTCGCGAGGTCGTCTTCACCGGCCTCGACCGCGGCGTGCAGGGCGGCATCGACCAGCTCTACGAGCGCAGCATTCCACTGGCCGACGCCCAGCGCCCCGAGGTGATGCTGGTGCATGCGATCAATGGCCAGCCTCTTCCGCCACAGCACGGATTTCCGGTGCGCCTGATCGTGCCCGGCTGGTACGGCATGACGCATGTGAAGTGGCTTCGCTCGATCACGGTCACCGACGCGCCGTTCGAGGGCTACCAGCAGGCCCGCGCCTACCACTATCGCGTGAGCGATCAGGGTGAGGGCGAGGCGGTGACGCGGATGCTGCCGCGGGCGCTGATGGTGCCGCCGGGCGTCCCCGACTTCATGTCGCGCACGCGCTTCGTAAGCCCGGGGACTTACACGATCGAGGGTCGCGCGTGGTCCGGACTCGGCACGGTGACGCGCGTCGAGTTCAGCGACGACGGCGGCCGCTCGTGGGTGCAGGTCGAGCTCGGTGCGGCGCTGTCGCCGTTTGCCTGGCGCGGATGGCAGCACCACTGGAAAGCTGAACCCGGTGAGCACGAGCTATGCGTGCGCGCCACCGACTCCGAGGGCAACGTCCAGCCGGACACCCAATCCTGGAATCTCGAAGGAGTCCAGAACAACGCGGTCCAGCGTGTGCGTGTGATCGCGAACCCGGTCGATGAGGTTCAGGCTCCCGCGGACGAATATCGCTCGTGAGCGCCCTTACCGACCTGCCGGCAGGCCTCCCCGTGCCGGAAGACGACGGAGCGGCCGACCACCTTCGGGGCATGCACATGCCGCATGTCGGGCTGCGCTCAACGGGCGGACGCGACATCGACGTGGGGGATCTCGGCCAGCGACAAACCGTGCTCTACATCTATCCGCGGACGGGACGGCCAGACCGCCCTGTGCCGGCCGAATGGGACGCCATACCGGGAGCGCGAGGCTGCACCCCGGAGTCCTGTGGCTTTCGCGATCACTTCGCCGAGATCGCCGCTTTGGGCGCCGGCGTGTTCGGGGTCAGCACTCAGGACACCGACTACCAGCGTGAGGCGGCCGAGCGCCTGCACCTGCCGTTCGAGCTGCTCAGCGATTCAGAGTTCACCCTGACCGATGCGCTGCGCCTGCCCACGTTCCATTTCGAGGGCGAACGCCTCCTCAAGCGCCTGACCCTGGTGGTGCGGGCAGGCGGAGTGGAGCACGTGTTCTACCCCGTCTTCCCACCGGACGGGCACGCCGAAGAGGTGCTTGCCTGGCTGAGCAGCCCCGGAGCTCGGGCCTAGCTAGAGTTTCGCCGTGCGGACAAAGCGAGCCATAACGGTGGTCGGCTGCCATGCGGGAGGGGAGATCGGCAACGTCGTCGTCGGTGGCGTGCCGCCGCCGCCCGGCGCGAGCGTCTTCGAACAGATGCAGGTGCTGGCTCGCGACGATTCGCTGCGCAAGCTGCTGCTGCGCGAACCGCGCGGCAGCGTTGCCGGTCACGCCAACCTCGTCGTGCCATCGCATCGATCCGACTGCGATGCCGGGTTCATCATCATGGAGCCGACCGAGTACCCGCCGATGTCGGGGTCGAACACGATCTGCGTGGCGACGGTACTGCTCGAGACCGGGATGGTCGCCATGCGCGAGCCGGAGACGAGGTTGCGACTCGAGGCGCCGGCCGGCGTCATCGAGGTGCACGCCACATGCCGAGACGGCCGCTGCGAGAGCGTCGAGCTCACGAACGTCCCGTGCTTCGCCGACCAGCTCGATGCCCCGCTCGAAGTCGCGGGCCTTGGGTCCATCAAGGTGGACGTTGCGTTCGGCGGCATGTGGTACGCGATAGCTGACGCGCAGGCCCTAGGTTTCGAGCTGGTTCCTTCCGAGGCTGGTGACCTGTCTCGTGCGGGGGAGCTGATCCGACAGGCGGCGCGCGAGCAGCTGTCATGCACGCATCCCGAGAACCGCGAGATCAGCGGAGTCAGCGTGGTCCAGATCGCCGAGCCGTGGCGCGGCGTCGACGCCGTCACCAAGAACGCCGTTGTCGTCGCGCCCGGAAGGCTCGACCGCTCGGCGACAGGCACCGGCCTTTCCGCGCGCATGGCGGTGCTGCATGCCAGAGGCCAGATGCGGCCCGGCGACAAGATGACTCACGCCTCCGTGCTCGGATCGACGTTCGACGGCCGGATCGTCGAGGAGACGACGATTGGCGGCCGGCCGGCGATCGTTCCGGCCATTCGCGGCAGCGCCTGGATCACCGGGATCACGCAGGTGTTCGTCGAACCGACGGACCCGTTCCCGGAGGGCTACGTTCTGCCGGACACGTGGCCCGGCGGCCGGTGGGATCAGGGTTAGGACGCGATGCCGAAGGTCCCTCCGCCGGGTGTCAGCGTCGGCCCCGACGGCGTCGCGCGATGCTGGTGGGGGGATTCAAGTGACCTTTACCGCAGCTACCACGACACGGAGTGGGGGCGGCCGACATCAGACGACCGCCGGCTGTTCGAGAAGCTCTCGCTCGAAGGCTTCATGTCCGGCTTGAGCTGGCTCACGATCCTGCGCAAGCGCGAGAACTTTCGGGCGGCGTTCCAGGGCTTCGATCCCTCCGCCATCGCGCGTTTCACGACCCGTGACATCGCGCGGCTGATGCGCGACGAGGGCATCGTCCGCAACCGGGCCAAGATCGAGGCGACCATCAACAACGCCAGGCGTTCGAGCCGAAGCCTCGCAGCAGGCGGCTCGAGCAAGCAGAGCTCATGGCGCTGGGCACGTCATTAGAGGCTGTCGCCATGAGCAAGGACCTGCGCAAGCGCGGCTGGGGCTTTGTCGGCCCGACCACGGTCTACTCGTTCATGCAGGCGATGGGCCTGGTCAACGACCACTTGCGAGGATGCGCCGCGGGCGTCGAGGTGGAGCGCCTACGCCGGTCGTTCACGCGTCCGGCATAGACCCCGACGGGCCTACATGTCAGCTGACGATTCTGTTGCGGAGCACTCCGATGCGTTCGACCTCGGACTCCATTACGTCGCCCGGCCGCAGAAATTCGGGCGGATTCCGCGCGAACCCCACGCCGTCAGGAGTTCCTGTCGCGATGATGCTTCCTGCAAGAAGCGTCATGCCCTTCGAAACCCATTCGATGATCGCGTCGACCGGGTAGATCATGTCGCTGGTGTTGCTGTCCTGCTTCACGACGCCATTGACGCTCAGCCGCAGGCCCAGTGACTGGGGATCGTCGATCTCGTCCGCGGTCACGATCCATGGGCCCGTCGGGCAGGAACGGTCGAGGCTCTTGCCCTTGAAGTACTGGCCGCCCCAACCCGCCTGGATGTCGCGCGCGCTCACGTCGTTCAGGGCCATGTAACCGAACACGTGGTGGCGCGCGTCCTCGCGCGTGATGTCCGCGCCGCCGCGTCCGATCACGACGGCAAGCTCGACCTCCCAGTCGATCTTGTCGCTTATCTCTGGCCGAATCACGATGTCGGCGTTCGGCTCGGTCAGAGACGTGATGGCTTTGGTGAAGACGGTGGGCGGGCTGGGCTCGCTACCCTCGGCAGCCGTCTCCCTGGCGTGCTTCTCGTAGTTGCGCCCGATCGCGATGACGTTGCCGCGCGGCTGCGCGATCGGCGCCAGCAGCTGGAGATCGGACAGTCGATGGGACGTGACCTTGCTCCTCGACAGCGCTGAGCGCACGTTTGCGAGGCCCTGCTCCCCCGCGCCTATCAGCCCGAGCATGCCCGAGAAATCGGCGAGCTCGATCACCTCGCCCGCGTCGTCGGGCCGCAGCACGCCAAGCCTTTCGCCGCCGCCCGCCCGGAACGAAAGCAGTTTCACGTCTTCAAGATTGTGACGGCCGGTAAGCAAGGCCGCCAATGCCGGCAGCGGCGGGTTCGGTAGCTAGGTGCAAGCCCGCGATTGCCGGCAGCGGCGGGCGATGCTTGCCGACGCTACGGGTGCGAGGGGTTCGTCGGTGCGTCCGCCAGCTCGAACATGAGGTCGTCCGGGTAGCAGAAGTACCACTCCTCGTCCGGCTCGTAGGAGCGGATTATCGGGTGGCGGGTGGTTCGGTTGTGGCCGGTGGCGTGCTTGCCGGGAGAGTTGTCGCAGCACCCGACGTGGCCGCACTCCTGGCACCAGCGGAGGTGGACCCAGTCGTGCTTGCCGGCCGCGACGCATTCGACGCAACCGGGACCCGAAGGCGTTACGTCCTTGATCTGACCGAGGTGCTTGCACGAGCTGCCCATCGGACGAGATTGTGATCCCCACCGCGAGGGTCGCGCGCGCGTCTCTCTTATATGTCAGGAGCGAAGAGCCGGCATCTCTCCCTTCCACGGAGGGTCGGCGCCGGGTCGCGAGCAGGTGATCGCGGCCGCAAGGCAGGCATAGTCGAGCGCCGACTTGAGGTCGGCCTGCTCGAGGCGCAGGTCCGGTTTGAGGGCATCATCGGTGTACAGCCACGCGAGCATGGCGGCGCCGAATGAATCTCCGGCCCCGATGGTGTCCACCATTTCCACCGGCACCGCGTCGACGCTGATCTGAAAGTCGGGCTGCGCGCCGAATGCGCCGCCCGCGCCGAGGGTGACCACGACCAGGCGGGCGCCGGCGTCGAGCAGCTGCTCCGCCGCGGACTGATAGCTCGCGTCCGGGTACAGCCAGGCCAGGTCCGCGTCGCTGCCCTTGACGATCGTGCTTTGCGCGATCACCTCTCGCAGGCGAGCTCGATATTCGTCATCAGGGATCAGGCCGAGCCGGATGTTGGGGTCGAGCATCACGACGCGTCCGTCGTGCTCGCGGTGCACAAGGTCGGTCAGCGTCGAAGCCATCGGCTCGAGCACCATCCCGAGCGTGCCGAGGTGAAGGGCTTTCACGTCGGGGGCGAGCCGGGCTGGAACCATCTCCGGGTGTGAGGTGCGGCGCCGATGTGCCTTCAACCAGGAACTGGTACTCCGCCAGGCCTTCGGGGTCCACGTCGGCGACAGCGATCGTGGTCTTCTCATGCCCGATGGTCGCCAGCTCCAGGCTCGCGCCGTCGGAGACCAGCAGCTGTGCCAGCTCGCGCCCGACCTTGTCGTCGGACAGGTGGCCGAGGAAAGCGGTCGGAACTCCGAGTCGGGCCAGCGCCCGCGCTGTGTTGAATGGACCGCCGCCGGGTGTGGCCCGCTGGGTGCCGTCGCCGTTGTGGACGACGTCGATCAGCGCCTCGCCGCAGACGACGATCACGCAGATTCGCCCTCCGGCACCGGCTGCCTGGCGCCGGCCGACAGCATCCAGGGAACTGCAGCAAGCGCGAACACGATACCGGCACCCGCAGAGGCGACAAATGGAATCGCGACGCCGAGCGCGAAGAGCGCCCCGCCGACGAGCGATCCGACCGCGGTCGCGGTGCTGAGCGCAGTGCCGACGATGCCTTGCGCCTCAGCCCTGCGGTCCGCGACCGCATCCAGGGCAGGGATGACCGCGGCGAAGCCGAACCCCTGCACGACCCGCAGAACGATCAGCCACTCGATGGGCAGCGGAATGATGAATGTGATCGACGCCACGGCGGCCACCACGAGGCCGCCGATCATCATCGCCTTCGCGCCGATGCGCTCGGCAAGGATCCCCGCCGGCCACTGGCCGATGGCCTGCGACCAGCGCCGCTCCGACGATCACCCCTACCAGCCCATACGACGCGCCGCGCTCACGAAGATAGAGCGGAAGGATCGGCAGCAGCGATCCGATGCCCGTGCCGGACACGAAGATGCCGGCGACGATTCCAAAAAGGGCTGAACGGCTCTCCGATGAGCGCATTCCGGCAAAGCCTAAGCTTTCGATGGCGGAGAGCCCTTTAGCGAACCGACCTCATGGTCGCCGGAGGCAAAGGAGGTAACAAGGTGAAGTGGATCACGCGCAAGAACGCCAATGTCGATCGCATCGCATGCCCGTGGCTCATCAAGCGGTTCGTCGACGCAGATGCTGAATTTCTATACGTCCCCGCTGGCGAGGTCATGGCCGTCGCGGCGCGAGATGGTGCCACACCCTACGACGTCAAGAACGTCGAGCTCGGGCACGTCGACGGGCGGTGCAGCTTCGAGTCGATCATGGTCAAGTACGGGCTGGACGATCCCGGCTTGAAGAGGCTGGCGCAGATCGTGCACGGCGCCGACGTGAGCGCGGACCGGGCGTCGTGCCCAGAGGCGGCAGGCCTGTACGCGATCGCCAATGGGTTCGCGTTGGTGCACGGTGAGGACGACCACCGGAAGATCGAGCTCGAGACCCCCATGTACGACGCTCTATACGCGTGGTGTCAGGGCGAGGCTGCATCAGGCCGCCTCGGGTAGCGCCGCCGTCGCGGGAGTCGCGCTCCTCACGCGGATGACGAGCAGCGCAAGCAGAAAACCGGCCAGCGCGATGGGCACGCCGAGCTCGAACGCAGTCGTGAAGCCGGCCGTGAGCGCGCTGTTGACCAGCGCGTGCGTCGGCCGCATTCCCGCGAGGTGATCGCTGGTCACGTTGGCCGCCACCGTGCCAAGGACCGCGAGACCGATCGATCCGCCCAGCTGCTGGCTCACATTCAGCACGGCGGACGCGAGGCCCGACTCGTGCCTGGCCGCGCCGGAGATGGCCACCACGGTGGTTGGGAAGAAGATGAGCCCGAGCCCGACTGACAGGACCGCGAGCGGGCCGAGAATGTCCGGCACATAGCTCACCTGGTCTCCGATTCGCGACAGCCAGAACAGGCCGCCGGCGACGACAAGCGCTCCGGCGGCGATGGGCAGCTTTGGCCCGATGCGTCCGACTAGCCGCGAGGTGACCTGGGCCGTGATGACAACGCCCACGCCGAGCGGCAGGAACGCGAACCCCGCCTGCAGCGGGCTGTAGCCGAGAACGTTCTGCACGATCTGGC
>VBIA01000125.1:8255-10771 GCA_005879985.1 Chloroflexota bacterium
TTCGCGAAGATGCTCAGCGGCATCAGCGGCTGCCGGCTGCGCAGCTCGATGAGAAGGAAAAGCACCAACAGCGCAGCGCCCAGACCAAGCGTCGCGACGGTCAGGTTGTCGGTCCAGCTGTGCGTGGCAGCGCGCGACAGGCCGTACACGAGTAGCGTCATGGCGCCGGTGACCGAGATCGCGCCGGGCAGATCGAGGCGGCCGGTGCGGGCTTCGGCAGCTGGAAGCACCCTCGGTGCGACGAGCGCGAGCACTAGCGCGATGGGGACGTTGACGAACAGGACCCACCGCCACGACAGATAGTTGACGATGATGCCGCCGAGGATCAGTCCGATCGCGCCGCCGCTGCCCGCCGCGCCGGCGTACACGCCGAGGGCACGATTGCGCGCGGCGCCTTCCTGGAAGGTGTCGGCGATCAGGGAGAGCGCGGTGGGGGCGACGATCGCGCCGCCGGCGCCCTGGATGACGCGGGCCGCGATGAGCCAAGCCGAGGTCGTGGCCAGCCCGCCGGCGAACGAGCCGGCCGCGAAAACCAGGACGCCGGTGATGAACATGCGTCGGCGGCCGTACATGTCGCCCGCGCGCCCGCCCAGCAGGAGCAGGCCGCCGAACGCGAGGGCGTAGCCGTTTACGACCCACTCGAGGTCGGTGGCGGTGAAGTGCAGCGCGCGCTGCACCGAGGGCAGCGCCACGTTGACGATGGTCGTGTCTAGGACGACCATCAGCTGAGCGAACGCGATCACGATGAGGGCGAGCGTGAGGTTGCGAGACCGAGTCATGGCTTTGTTCTCCTGAAGGATCCGCATACGCAGGTACTGGGCGATGCCGACGAACCGGAACTGCAGCAGCTCGTAGCGCGGGAAGGCCGGCGCCGCGGTCTCGTAGTCGATGACCTCCGGCTCGGTCAACGTGTAGTTGCGGCCCATATAGGTCACCTCGCACGAGCCAGAGGCGCTGACATTCCGATACCAGGCGGCGCTGTCACCGAACGTGAGAGGCATGACGAAGCTGTCGCCGGTGCGACGCATGCCGAGCGGCGTGGCGTAGATCCGGCCCGTCTTGCGGCCTCGGTGGTGGATCACGCCGACGATCCGCATCCAGCTCCGTCCCGCGACAAGAAGCGTCAGCGGGTTGACAAACCGGGCGACAAAGCGAATCGCGTTCCGGGCTCGCGGTCCGAAGGTCAGGTTTCTCATGACCCAACAGAAGCGGAACCGCGTGGCGATTATTCCCTTGAGAGGATAATTCCTTTAAGGGACGGTTACAAGGCCGCTAAGCCAGCTTCGCCTGGGCCGCCAGGATCATCCGCGTCAGCATGTCGGCCAGCGCCTTGCGCTCGACCGAGGTCAGAGGCCCGAAGAACTCGTCCACCGCCGCGTCGAAGGCCCTGGTTGCCCGTTTCTGGACGGTCCGGCCCTTGGCGGTCAGGTGCAGGGCGTACGAACGCCGGTCGGCCGGGTTCCGGCGCCGCTCGACGACCCCCTGCTTCTCGAGGTCGTCGATCAGCTCCACCACCGTCGTGCGATCGATTCCCAGCTGCGCCCCGAGCTCGTGCTGGGACACCGGGCCCTCGGCGAGCAGGTTCATCACGCCGCACATCTGCACGCTCAGGCCGATCGGGTTCAGGCGGCGCCTGGCCAGCTCCTGGCCTGTGCGGGCGGCGATCGTGATCAGTGCGCCAGGACGGTTGATGAGCGAGGGAGGGATCGGCATCAGGCGACATTATCCCCAGATTCCGGCCAGATAGATCCTGAGGGTGACGATCAGCTCACAGCACTTCGGCGATCATCGAGGCCGCTCGGGCCGCCGTGCCGGTCTCGAGCGCGAGGAAGTCGACCGGGCCTGACAGCAGCGACTCGATCTCCATCGCGAGCCTGTCCGGCGAGGCTGCCTCGAAATCCATGCAGCGCCCTGCACGATAGCGTTCGAGCCGGTGCTTGACGTGGAAGTTCTGTTCGCAGTGGTCGATGAGCGGGAAGTAGATGAACGGGCGTCGAGCGGCCACCAGCTCCATCGTCGTGCTGAGGCCGCCCTGCGTGAGTGCAACGTCGCACGCGGCCAGGTGGAGGTTCAGGTCAGCCACGAACGCCCGCACCTCGACACCATCGATTTTCGGCAGGGCAGCTGGATCGATACGAGGGCCGGCGACCGCGATCATCCGCAGGGTGGGGATCCGTCGCTTCACGGCCGGGTACGCGCCCATGACTTTCTCCAGGAGCGCGGTCCCGACGCCTGAACCGCCAACCGAAGCGATGCATACGACCTCGTCGTCCTCATATCCGAGGCGGCGCCGCAGGTCGCCGCGGTCGCCGAGCTCCTCGCTTTCCAGTCCGAGGATGTAGCCGCCGCTGAACTGATAGTGGTGCTCGGTCCAGTCACGGATCTCTGGCAGCCCGGGCCCAAACGTGCCGGGGACGATGTCCTCAGGCCGGCCGATGAAGATCGCGCGGTCCCGAAGGCGAGGGAATCGCTCGATGTGCTCGATCATCTCGGCGTTGTAATCCGCGACAAGAAAC
>VBIA01000125.1:10860-61139 GCA_005879985.1 Chloroflexota bacterium
CGTCCATTCGCCGCCAGGCCTCGAACACGTGCAGCCGGTGCGGCCCGGATTCCATCTCGATATGTCTTGATTCGAGGGCGAGGTTCTTGCTGTTGGGATGGATCTTCTCGCCGTGCGCCGCGAGGACGCGCGTGACTGGGTCCTGCGCGAGCCACTCGATCTCGAGGCCCGGAACCTGCTTGCGCAGCTCGTCCGCGATCGCCACATCGCGGCGTGCGTGTCCGAGGCCGATCGGAGAGGACACGTAGAGGGCGCGGCGCGGCCGCTTCAGCGCACGTCGCACCGCGGGCCGAGAAGGCGGAGACAGCAGGAATTCGCCCAGGGCCAGGTTCACGGCCACCGGATCGCGCAGGTGCGGCCCGTGCCCAGAGCCTTCCATCGTCAGTAGGCGACCGCCGGTCAGCTCAGCGAGGGCCAACCCGTTGGCGTGGAGAACGATCTCGTCCTCATCCCCATGTATGACGAGCACCGGGCAGGTGATTGCCCGCGCCAGCCGCTCCGATTCAGCCCGGTCGAGTCCCGCGGCGCGCTCTGTCGCGATCAGCACCTGCGGGGTCGTCTCGAGGCCCCAGTTGACCGCATCCTCGATGGGCTTGGTCGAGTGAGGCTCGGGAAACATGCTGCTGAAGAAGGTTTCGAGGAAGCCGCGATGATCCTGAAGCCAGTAGTTGGCGTTGAACTTCTGCCAGCTGTCGTATTCGTCGCGGACGTCATCGAAGGTGGCGTTGACCGCGTCTCTCAGCGGCTGCCACGGCTCGAGCCGGACGCCGGGACCGATGAATGCGAGCCGCGTTACGCGCTCTGGGTGTCGCGCCGCGATCATCAGCCCCCAACGCGCGCCGGCCGAAAGGCAGACCAGCGCCGCCGACCCGATGCCGCAGTCGTCCATCACCGCGAGCGCGTCTGCGACGAACTCCTCATCGGAGTACGCCTCGGGCTCGAGGGGCCGATCGGATCTGCCGTTGCCGCGTCCGTCCATGACCAGCACGCGGCAGCGGCTCGCCAGGTAGGGGATCTGTTGCTTCCAGTGGCGCGAGTGGATGATCGACCAGGTTGGCATGAGGAACACGGTGCGGTCGCCCTCGCCGTACACCTCCCAGTGCAGGCGAACCCCACCGCGCGTCGTGTCGCCATCCCGAACGGGCTCAATCGCTCTCATGCCAATCGGACCTCTTAGTTTGGGCAGGGCGGGCGGTGATGCAACCGCCCGCCCCATGATGCAGGCCGGCTAGGGCCGGACTTCGTAGACCACGTTGAACGGCGTCTCATTGATGCGGCGGAAGCGGGTGAATCCGGCGGCCGTCACGACGTCGCGGATCTTCTTCTCGCCGGCCTGGGCGCCGAGCGCAAGCCCGACCTCCTGCGACAGGGAGTTGGGGACGCACAGGAATGTGGAGAACGCGTAGTAGGCGCGCCCGACCGGGTTCAGGTTCTGCTCGACCGTGTCACCGGCGAGGGGCTCAACGATGAGCCAGGTGCCGTCGGCGGCCAGCGCCTGCTTGATGTGCTTGGCCACGCCCACCGGGTCGCCCATGTCGTGCAGCGAGTCGAAGACGGCGATGAGGTCGTAGCCCGAGCCGGGGAACGAGGACGCGGACGCGACGTCGAACTGCAGGCGGTTGCTGAGGCCGGCGTCCCTGGCCTTCTTGCGTGCCAGCGCGATCGATTCCTTGTGGTAGTCGAAGCCCGTCACCTTCGAGCGCGGATAGGCCTCGGCCATCAGCCGCGAGGACGCGCCCAGCCCGCAGCCGATGTCGGCGATCCGCGCGCCGACGCGGAGCTTCTCCTCGATGCCGTCGAGGGCCGGGATCCAGGTCGAGACCAGGTTGGCGTTGTAACCGGGGCGGAAGAACCGCTCGCAGCCCGTGGAGACGCCCAGGTCGTGCTGGTGCCAGCCGAATCCTGCGCCGCTGCGGAAGCTCTCCTCGATGTGAGGCTCGGCCTTGATCGTGGCCATGGCCAGCTCGAACGCGCCGCAGACAAACGCTGGGCTGTTCTCGTCCGCCAGCGCCATCGCCTGCTCGGCCGGGAGCTCGTACCTCTGCGTCGACGGGTCGTACGTCACGTAGCCGCCGGCGGCCTGGGCGTTGAGCCACTCGCGGACGTAGCGCTCGGCCGTCCCGGTCTTCTCCGCCAGGTCGCCTGACGACATCGGACCCGCGCCCGCCATCGCCCGGTAGAGGCCCAGCCGGTCACCGGCAACGATGAGCCCCGCGTTTACGGTCGCGCCGAGCTCGCCGATGACCTGCCCGAGAAACGCCATCAGCTTGTCCATGTCGGGAGCCTGAGTCTGAACTGCCATTTCGAAACCTCCAGCAAATTGGGATGCGACGACCGTAGGGCTGGAGACGCAGGCATCGCATCAGGGGCCCCACCTAGTAGTTGGCGTGACAATTACGCCGTGCTCTTCGGCCGCGAAGGCGAGGTACGGGTGGTGGGCCAGGCGCTGGCGGCGGCGCGCGTGGGCAAGAGCACCCGACTCGTCATTCGGGGCGAGCCAGGCATCGGCAAGTCGGCGCTGCTCGAGCAGGCGGTGGCCGACGCGGGGCCGATGCGGCTGCTGTCGGCGCACGGCGTCGAGTTCGAGGCGAGCGTGCCATTCGCCGGGCTGCACGAGCTGCTTGGGCCGGCGCTTCGGCTCCTCGACAAGTTGCCGCCGGTCCACGCGGCTGCCCTGCGCTCGTCGCTCGGCCTGGGTGAGCGCATCGAGGCCGACCGGCTAATCGTCGGCGCCGCCGTGCTGGGTCTGATCTCCTCCTACGCCGAGAACGGGCCGCTGCTGGTGACAGTGGACGACGCGCACTGGCTGGACGCCGCGTCGGCCGAAGCGATCGCCTTCGCTGCCCGCCGGCTGGTGGCCGACCCTGTCGCGATCCTGGTGGCCGTGCGCGAAGGTCACGACTCGCCCTTCCTGACGGCGGGCTGGCCTGAGGTCGAGCTGCGCGGGCTCGACCGGGACGCTGCGGCACACCTCCTCGAGGAGCTCGCGACAGTACCGACCAGTGATTCACTCGACCGGCTGCTCCGCGCCACCGACGGCAACCCGCTGGCGCTGGTGGAGCTGGCGCGGAGCGATCCGCAACCTGCCGGCGCGCCGCACCTCGACCTGCCGGTCGTGACCAGCCTGGAGCGGGCTTACCTGCGCCGGGCTGACGGCCTCTCGGTTGGTGCGCGGCAGGTTCTGCTCCTGATGGCCGCATCCGGGGTCTTGGACCTGGGGCTCATGCGCCGCGCCGCGGCCGCCCTCGAGATCGGGGAAAAGGCCGTGGAGGAGGCTGAGGCGGCCGGCTCGCTGCTCCGGGTGAGCGGCGATCACGCCGACTTCGTCCATCCCCTCGCGCGGGCTGCGATCTACCACGCTGCGTCCCCCGCACAGCGCCGCGCCGCGCATGGCGCCCTGGCCGGCGCAATGGTCGGCGCCGACGACCTTGACCGGCGCGCCTGGCACCTGGCGGGCGCCACGACAGGCTGGGACGCCGAGGCCGCAGGCGCGCTGGCGCAGGCCGCGCAGCGGGCCCGCGAGAGCACCGCCTACAGCGCTGCCGCCGCTGCCCTCGCCGAGTCAGCCCGACTCACGGAGGATCTGAGCCTTCGCTCCGATCGGCTCTTCAGGGCCGCCGAGAACGCCTGGCTCGGCGGCGACGCTGCCCGCTCCATCGGGCTGCTTGCGGCGGCCAGAAAGCTGACGAATTCGACCGTGGCGTTGGTCGACATCGACAGCCTGGACGGACACATCGCCATGCGGCGCGGCTCAGTGATCGAGGGCTACCGCACGCTCACGACGGCCGCCGCCACGATCGAGGCGGTGGATCGGCTGAAGGCGGTCCGCATCCTGGCCGACGCGGCGCTGTCCACGATCTGGGCCGGGCAGCCTGACGAGATGCGCGTGGCCGCGACCAGAGCAATGCAACTGCTCGAGAAGGGAGATCCGCCCGAGCCGGCGGTGTTCGCGCACGTTTCGTACGGCGCGCTGGCGATCCTTGCGGGCCACGGCTCCGATGGGGCGCGGCGGCTCCACGAAAGCGTCGCGCTCTTCGGCAAGGTACCGGCCGAGAGCGTCGATCCGCTGCTGCTGATGTGCACTGGCATAGCGGGCCTGTTTCTGCGTGAAGCGCAGGTTGGGCGCGAGCTGCTGGATCGGGCACTTAGGCAGGCGCGTGAGCACGCCCCGACCGCAGCGCTGCCGATGGTCCTCTTCATGCTCGGACGCGATGACGCGGCCACCGACCATTGGGCCATGGCGCGGGCGCAGTACGAGGAGTCGGAGCGCGTCGCGCGCGAAACGACGCAGTTCACGTGGCTGGCGGGGGCTGTCGCAGGCCTTGCCTGGCTGGACGCGCTCGAGGGCCACGCGGAGGAGTGCCGGACACATGCAGCAGAGGCCCGGCAGGTGTCGGAGCAGTACGGCATGGGGTTCTTCAAGGCGTGGTCGATGATCGCCCTGGGCCAGTTGGAGCTAGGCCTCGGCAACCCGCAGGCGGCGATGACGCACTTCGCCGAATGCACCCATTTCCTGAAGGAGCTGGCGATCGACGACCCTGATCTTTCGCCCGCCCCGGACATCGTGGACGCGCTTGTCCGCCTCGGCCGAGTCCCCGAAGCACAGGCCATCAGCGACGAATACACGCGGCGCGCTGAGGAGAAGGGCTTGCCCTTCGCCCTCGCCCGCGCCGCACGCGCACGTGCGCTTCTCGCGGACGACCGCGCGTTCGCCGCGGAGTTCGAAGCCGCGCTGCGCCATCACGAGAGCACGCCTGACGTGTTCGAGGGAGCCAGAACGCGCCTCTACTACGGCGAGCGGCTCCGCAGGACGCGGCGGCGCGTCGACGCCAGGAAGCAGCTGCGAGCCGCGCTCAATTCTTTCGATCAGCTGGGCGCCGCCACCTGGTCCGAGCGCGCCCTGGCAGAGCTCGAGGCCAGCGGAGAGACCGCCCGAGTTCGCGACGACCCCCATCGGCAGCAGCTGACACCGCAGGAGCTGCAGGTCGCCCTCATCCTGGCCGAGGGTTCAACCACGCGCGAGGCGGCGACCAAGCTGTACTTGAGCCCGAAGACGGTCGAATACCACCTGCGCCATGTCTACGACAAGCTCGAGGTTCGCACCCGCGACGACCTGCGCGCGGCCCTGCTGGAACAGACACGGCCGGTGAGCACGCGCAAAGCGCTGATGTTCACGGACCTCGCAGGCTCCACGGCGCTGGTGGAGGCGATCGGCGATGCCGCGTGGCACAACCTGAGCGTCTGGCTGGACGGCGAGCTGCGCAGCCGCTTTCAGGCGCATCACGGCCATGAGGTGGACCACGCAGGCGATGGGTTTTTCGTGCTGTTCGGCTCGGCGCGCGATGCTGTCGACTGCGCCATCGACGTGCAGCGCCGGCTCCTGACCCACCGGCGCCTGCATGGCTACGCGCCGCAGCTGCGAATCGGTATCCACGTGGGCGAAGTGAGCGACTCGGGTTCGGCGGTCCGGGGCGCCGCGGTGCACCGCGCTGCGCGGCTCTGCGCGGCGGCCGGGCCGGACGAGATCCTCGCGTCGCGCGAAGTGCTGGAGTCGAGCGGCAGGCCGCTGACCGGGCTCAAGACGATGGCGCTGAAGGGCATGAAGGATAAGGTCGAGGCCGCCGAGATCAGCTGGCAGGGTTAGCCAGCCGCGTCAGCAGCCGAGCTGTTCGGCCAGGTCGATGAAGCTGGTCGCCTGGATGTCCGAATCCGGGTCCGGAAGCCGGTCCGCCCCGCCGCCAGGTCCCTTCTCGAGCGGGCGCTCGACGAACGCGGTGCGCAAGCCCGCGGCCTGGGCCGCGCGCAGGTCGCCTTTGTGGGCCGCCACCATCATCACGCGGTCGGGCGCAACTCCAAGAGCCGATGCGGCGCCAAGGTAGATCTCCGGATCGGGCTTGTAGTGGTGGAAATCCTCCGCCGACATGAGCCGCGTAAACGGCAGGCCGGCGTGGCGGACCAGGCCTTCCTGCTGGGAGCGATTGCCGTTCGACAGCGTGGACACGACATAGCGTGGCTGGAGCCTTTTCAGGCCCTCGACAGCGTCGGGCCACGGCGGAAGCCGCTCCCAGGCCTGGGTCAGCTCGTCGCGATCCGCGCTGCCGAAGCCATCCAACCCGAGGTCGCGCAGCACCTCGTCGAGGGAAGCGCGGTGCAGCTGGTCGAAGTTGGTCCATGGCAGCTCACCGGTCCTCACCTTGGCCATGTAGGGCAGGTACAGCGCGCGCCAGGCGTCGGCGAGGCGCTCCCAGTCGGCTTCCACACCACGCAGGTTGCCCAGCCGGCGGGCTTCGGCGATGACGCCTGTGCGCCAGTCGACCACCGTCCCGAAGACGTCGAACGTGAACGCTCTTACCTCGAAGCCCACCGCTAATCCGCCGGGCGTGAGGCCTCGAGGAGGCGGCGCACGGTGTCGCTGTAGTCGCTGAGGTTCGGTCGCGCCAGCCGCACCACGATCTCATGCGCGCCCGCCGCGCGGTAGGCGGCGAACCATTCGGCGGCCGATTCGAGTGTTCCCGCGTGGAGCGCCATGCCTTTGGCCATCACCTCTGCGGGGACCCCGTAGTAGGCAAGCATGTAGGCGTTCAACTCGGCCGCCGCGTCGCTCGCGCTGTCGGAGACGGCGACCGTGAGGTACACCCCCGTGGCGATGCTGCCTGGATCCCGGCCGGCCCTCTCGGCTGCCGCATGCACGGCGCGCAAGCCCGAGGCGTAATCAGACGGCGTGGGGCTCAGCGGCAACCATCCTTCGAACCGCTCGCCGGTGAGGCGCAGCATCCGCGGACCGGTGCCGCCCACCCAGACCGGCGGACCGCCCGGATTGAAAGGACGCGGCTGCAGCTCGATTCCGGGCTCCTCGTTGCGCCACAACCGCCGGCATCTCTCGATGGCGGCGAGCATCCCGCCGACCCGCCGGTCGCTCGGCACGCCGACCGCCTTCAGCTCCGCGTGCGTGCCGGGCAGCTCGGCGCCGGGCCCGATGCCCACGACGACGCGACCCCTGGCGATCCGATCGACGGTGGCCAGCTGGTGGGCAAGCGAAACAGGGTGCCGCAACAGCGGCAGCAAGACCGCGGTGCCCAGCTGCACACGTCTTGTTGCTCCGGCGATGGCGCCGAGAAGCGCCACCGGCTCGCCGCGCGGACGGGCCAGCAGAGAGTCACCTACCCACACCGAATCGAAGCCTGAGCTCTCCGCCTCGACGGCGGTCTGGACCAGCGAAGCGAAGTCGCTGTCGGCCCAGAGCAGAACCTCGCGAGACGGCAGCAGCAGTCCGGTCATACGCGCTGTTCGAGCGTCGACAGATCGGCCTCGCTCAACTCCATCTTCGACGCGGCCAGGTTCTCCTCGAGATGCGCTGGCGACAGGGTGCCGGGGATGGGCAGCATCACTGGCGAGCGTTTCAACAGCCAGGCGAGTGCGACCTGCTGCGTGCTGGCGCCCTTGCGCCTTGCGAGCTCTTCGAGCGCACGACCTTCGGCGCCGTGCAGCGGATAGAACGGCACGAACGGAATGCCCTCGCGGGTGCAGTAGTCGACCTCAGCGTCGTGCTTCCGCTCCGACAGGCTGTACTGGTGCTGCACGGCGGCGATCGGTACCACTTTGCGCGCTCGCTCGATCTGCTCGACGGTCACCTGCGAGACTCCGACGTTGCGAATGACGCCGCGGTCCACGTACTCCTTGATCGCAGCCAGGCTCGTCTCGATAGGAACGTTGGGGTCGACGCGGTGCAGGTAGTACAGTGCGATGCTCTTGCCGCGAAGCCGGCGCAGGCTCTCGTCGATCTCTGAGCGGATCACTGCCGGCGAGCCCCCATTGAATCCGCCTTTGGTGGCCACGATGACGTTGTCGGGTATGGGGGAGAGCGCGGCCCCGATCGTCTCCTCGCTCTGCCCTCCCGTGTACAGGTGCGCGGTGTCTATCACCTGCACCCCCGCCGCAATCGCGGCCTTGATGAACGCGATGTTCGTGTGCGTATTCGTGAGCCGATTGGTGCCCAGGCCGATACGCGCCATCTCGACGCCGGCGAACTTCACCCGCTCATCCCCACGGGCGAGCACGCACCGGGTGGATCGTCACGATCACACGGCTCTCGCCCGGCCGGTCTCGCGAGCGCAGGTCGACGCCGTACTTGGCGCCGACCAGGTCTGCGAACTTGTAGTCGGAATCAGGCTGAATCTCCGCGTCGCCCCGCAGTTCCACATACCGATGAGGATTGGCGTGATCGAGGAGAACCACGCTGACCTTTGGGTTGCGCCTGAGGTTCTTCGTCTTCTGCCGGCTGGTGTTGAGCGAGACCTTCACCGTGCCGTCTTGCGCCAGGAACCACAGTGCCGACACCTGCGGCCGTCCGTCAGGACCGACCGTCGCCATGATCGCGACGCGTGACTGCAGGAGATCGCGATGGCTCTCGGGAATCGACTCAGGCGGGTCGGGCACTCGCTCCATCATGCACAAACTCTCGAATGGCATCGAGCAACTGCCCGGGCGTCTCGATTTGAGGAAGATGCCCCGTCTTCTCGAGTAGTTGGAACCTGGCTCCGGGAATCGCGGCAGCGAGCGCTCGGCCGTAGTCGGGGTTGGCGATGCGATCCGCGTCGCCCCAGAGAACCAGCGCCGGCTTCGTCACGCGGAGAAGCCGGAGCGCCAGGCTCGGGTCGTTCATCGAGGCGCCGGCGTACACGGTGAGGGTCGCGCGATTTCCGGCCATCGCCTGGAGCGCCTCCGGCGGCAGCTTTGTCGGGTCGATCCCGAATTTGTCGGGTTCGTGGTAGCTGTGCTCCGCGACCTGTCGCGGAGTGAGCGAGAAGAAGTCGACCACCGGGTTGCCGGGAACCTCGATGCCGACCGCGTCGACGAGGATGAAAGCGCTGGCGCGCGCGCTCTTGAGCAGCGCCATCTCGGCCGCGATCCATCCGCCGATGGAGTTCCCCACAACCGTTACGTCCGGCAGCTCGAGCGCGTCGATCAGGGCCGCATACAGCTCGGCGAGACCGCGAACGGAGTTCAGCCAGTCGGGTCTAGCTGTGCCCGCGAACCCGGGATGTGTCGGCGTGATCACGCGCGCGGGCTGGGCGGCAAGCATGTCAGCGAAGGCGCTCATCGTCAGCGGCCCACCGCCGCCGTGCAGGAGGAGGAACGGCGGTCCCTCGCCGCGCTCCGCGACCGTGACCTCGACCCTGCCGAGGTTCGCCACCGGGATGTCGTACTTGCGAGTCATCGGGTCCATATCAGGAATTGTATATCAATACTTTTAGATACGCAAGCTTAGATGTCGGCTATCCTGACGCCGTGCCGACAAGCCTCCAGGACCTTGGTCGGGCCGTCAAGCAGCTGCAGTACCGGCATCACAGAGGCATGGACAGCCGGCTGCGAGCGGCAGGAACCTCGCTTCCCCAGTGGGATGCCCTTCGAGCGATCTCACGACGGCCGAGCTCCTCGGCGCACGCCCTTGCGGAGATGACCTTCCAGACCGACCAGTCCTTCGGCGCCCTGGCCAACCGGCTGGTCGGAAGAGGTCTGATCGAACGCGTCGCGGGGCCGGGGCGCGCCATCCGGCACCGGCTCACCGCTAAAGGCGAGGCGACCCTGCGGAAGGGCTACCAGGTGATCGACGAGGTGTTCGAGTCATCCTTTGCGCCCCTGACCGGGCGCCAGCGGGAAGAGCTCTACTCGCTGATCAGCCGGGTCCTCACCGAAGGAGATCCCCCACAGCGGGTCGGGCTGTGAGCCTTCGCCCGCGTGCGGGACCAAAACTCACAACTGAATCCAAGGTGATTCTGAGGTTCGGCTGACATGATCACTGTCATGAAGAGGAAACCTGCCCTGACGCTTGCGGTTGTGATCGGCGCCGCCTTGGTGCTGGGCGTCCTGCTCGGCGTTACGGCGCTGGCGAACGGCGGTTACGCATCGGCCAACGGCACCTTTCTCGCCGCGGCCTCTCCGTCACCCTCGCCACGATCCAACGAGACGGCCGCGCACGAGCAGAACGAGACAGCGGCGCAGGAGGCCGCCGAGAACAACGGCACGTTCCACCCGGGAGGTGCGGGCGGCCACCACGGTCCCTCCAACGAGACGCCGGCCCACGAGGCGACGGAGTCCGCGGCCCAGGAGGCGGCTGAGCAGACCTAGCTGAACACCGGCACGTTCACGCGGTGCCAGGTGGCTCCGGCATCGGACGTGGAGAGGATGCCGTTCACGTTCTGGTCGCCGGTCACGTCGAGCGCGTAGCCGTGCGTGGCGTCCTTGAATGTCATCTCCAGGATGCGCCAGGTCTGATGGGTGACGGTCCAGCTGATCCCCCCATCCGCGGTGCGCGCGACGGCGGGGCCGGTTTGCACGTTATCGCCGCCGGTCAGCGACTGGCTGGTCAGCCAGAGGTGCTGCGAGTCCAGGATCGTGATCGAGAGGATGTCACCGACCGGCGCGAAGCCCACAGGAGCGGGCCGGCCCGCCTGACTCCATGTGGCGCCGCCGTCATGCGTCACATAGAAGTACAGCTGGTTGGCGGTGGCATTGTCCGGGCCGTTGACGTCGCGAAAAGCGATCGGCAGGATGCCGTCCTGGCCGTTGAAGACGGGTTGCGAGTATGTGAGCGTTGTGCCTGCCAACCGATGCATTCCGCCCACCGGCTTCCAGGTGTGGCCTCCATCATCGCTCGTGAAAAGCAGTCCGTCCCCGAGGTACCACCCGCGTTGCGGGTCGCTGAAGGTCACGTGGTACATGCCGACGCCGTAGACCCAGCTCATCGGCGCCGACTGCGGCAGCCCGCCGACCAGCTTCCAGCTCTTGCCTCCATCGCTCGAGGAGTAGAGGACGTCCGAGCCCAGTCCCGTCGCCGGAGAGCCGGCATCGATCCAGCCGTGCAGCGCGTCGAGGAAGAAGACACCGCTGACTGGGAAGCCCGGATCCGGCAGCTGTGTCCACGTCGCCCCGCCATCCCAAGTGCGGTAGAGCGAGACGTGTTGGCTTGCCGGCCGGCATCCGGTGGACGTGCAGTCAGTGAGGTCCATCTCGATCGACCAGATGAAGCCGTTCTTGCCGAACATCTCCATCCCGTCGTACACGCCCATGAAGTGAAGTCGGTCGGCCCAAGTGCGGCCGCCGTCCGGCGACTGAAGCAGCACATTGCTGCCGCGCCGCTGCACGATGAAGAGAGAGTCGGGAGTCACGGCGGCCAGCGAGTACGCGAGCGGCTCCGTGCCTGGGTTGGACCCCGGGATCGTGATGCCCAGCCGGTTCAGCACCGTTGGCGCGATCAGCGCCACGACCACGAGCGCCGCCAGGCCGGCGGCGAACGCCGCGGCGACCCGCGGCTTCGACACGGTGCGCGGTCGCGGCTCGTGCCACGGAATGGCCGCGACCACCCGATCCTCGAGGCCCGGACTCGGCTCATAGACATCGGCGAAGGCGTCGCGGACTTCGACGGTCAGGCGCTCTTCGTTCATGTAGTCACCTCTGCGGCCAAGAGCTCGGAGCGCAGTCGTCGGGTGACGCGGTGCAGCCGCGACTTAACCGCGCCCACGCGGATGCCGAGGACCTGCGCCGTCTCGCTCGCGGGCAGGTCGAGAACGAAGTAGAGGTGGATGAGGAGGCGGTCGTTGTACGGAAGTCGCTCGATCTGCCGCCGCAGGTCGATGCCCGTCGCCACATCGTGCCGTCCTTGCGCCGCGCGTTCGGCCGGCTCGGGGAAGCGCAGCACCGACCACCAGCGCTCCCGCCTCGCCATCCGGCACTCGTTGGCGACGATCGCAAGAAACCAGGGCCGAGCCGTGCCCAGCTCGGGCCGGATGCGGTGGCGGTGGCGCCATCCCTTGAGCGCCATCTCCTGCACCGCGTCCTCGGCGGCTCCACGCTCGCCGAGCATCGCCAGGGCCAGCCGGAAGGCAGGTTGAATCACGGGTCGCAGGACCTCCTCGAACGCATGGCGGTCGCCCTGCCGAGCCCGGCTCAGCAGGTCGATCTCATTCATGTTTCCCGTCAAATGCACGAGAGGCCATCAAAGTTTCGTGGGATCGATGAGTTTGGGGCTGCCGACGGGTCTAAACACGTAGAAATCCAACTCGGAGGTCACGCAATATGGCAACCACGACGACTTACACCAAGGAGACGCTCGAAGTCCCCGGCGCAACCCTGTACTACGAGGTCCGCGGCAGCGGCCCCGTGCTTCTCATGATGCCTGGCGGCCCGGCCGACGCGACCACGTTCCGCCGGATCGAGAACGATCTGGCAAAGCGATTCACGGTTGTGACGTACGACCCGCGCACCTACTCGCACAGCGTCCAGAAGGAGCCCGTCGAGGACTCACAGATGGTGCAGGTGTTCGCGGACGACGTGCACCGGCTGCTCAAGAAGGTCGCCGGCGACGACAAGTCGTGCATCTTCGCGAGCAGTGGCGGCGCCACGATCGCACTGGACCTGATCGCCAAGCACGCCGAGCAGATCGACACCGTGATCCTGCACGAGCCGCCGTCGCCCTCGCTGTTGCCAAACAAGGCGGAGGCGCGAGCGGGCTTCGATGACGTCTGCGACACCTGCGAGAAGGAAGGCCTGTTCCCGGCCATGCAGAAGTTCATGGTCCTCGTCGGCGTGCAGGGCGGCCCGCCGCAGGCCGACCACGAGCCGACGCCGGAGGAGAAGGAGCAGCAGGCCCTGATGATGGGCAACATGAGCTACTTCTTCGGCCGCTACATCCGCAATATCGGGCGCTACGAGCCCGACCTCGACGCCGTCGCCCAGGCGCCTTGCCGGGTGATCGGGGCGATCGGCGCGGAGTCGAACGACAGCCAGCTCGCGTGCGCGGGCGGCAAGCGGGTGGCCCAGATCGCCGGCGGTGAGCCTGTCGTTTTCCCGGGTGACCACGGCGGCTTCGACGGCAAGCCGAAGGAGTTCGCGGCGAAGCTGATCGATGTGCTGGGGAAATAGCCGCGGTTAAAATCGATCTCGTGGGGGAAACAGCGGTTTCAACCGCGACCGATCTCGGCGAGCTCGAGCAATACCGGTCGCAGCTGACCTCGTACTGCTACCGGATGCTCGGCTCGCCGTTCGATGCTGAGGATGCCGTGCAGGACGCGCTCGTCCGCGCATGGCGCAGCCGCGATCGCTTCGAGGGTCGCGCGGCGCTTCGTTCGTGGCTCTACCGGATCGCGACCAATGTTTGCCTGGACATGATCAAGAGCCGGCAGCGCCGCATCCGCCCGATGGAGCTCGGCCCCGCGCAGGAACCGGTCGAGAAGAACCTCAACGTCAGGCCGGAGGCCACCTGGCTCGAGCCGATCCCTATCCAGCTCGTGGCCCCGGATCCCGACCCCGCTGACGTGGCGGTGGAGAAGGAATCCATCCGCCTGGCGCTCGTGGCGGCCTTGCAGCACCTGCCGGCTAAGCAGCGCGCGGTACTCATCCTGCGCGAGGTGCTGCGCTGGGAGGCGTCTGAGGTCGCGCAGCTGCTGGACACGACGGTGCAGTCGGTAAACAGCGCGCTCCAGCGGGCTCGCGCCACGCTGGCGAAGAGCAACCTGAGCACGGCGGACCCTGCGCCGCGCCTCAGTGACTCCGACACGGCAATGCTCGAGCGCTATGTTTCGGCGTTCGAGCGCTACGACCTGTCGGCGCTCACGGCCCTCATCCGCGAGGACGCCACCCAGTCGATGCCGCCATTCGACATGTGGCTCAGCGGACGCGACGACATCATGACCTGGTGGTTCGGGCCCGGTATCGGCTGCAAGGGCTCGCGCATGCTGCCGGCGATCAGCGCCAACGGCATGCCAACGTTCGGCCAGTACAAGATCGACCCGGAAGGCGGCTACACGCCGTGGGCGCTCCAGGTCCTGGAGCTGAAGGACGGGAAGATCGGGGAGTTCACGTTCTTCCTGGACACCGCACGGCTCTTTCCGCTATTCGGGCTGCCGCTGCACCTCGACTCTTAGGGTTTCCGACAGCCCGCAGAGCTCGATCAGCTCGCACAGCGCTGGGCTGGCGTTCTCGATCGACAGATCACCGCCGCGCTCGATGGCGGCCAGCTGGAGATACGCCATGCACTCGATGGTTCCGGCGTCGGGCTCGGGTGCCGAGGCGCAGTCCAGGTTGATCTTTCCGATCTTCATCTGAAGCTTCAGACCGCCGCCGTCCACGAAATTCATCGGCCGACCGATGAGTTGTGACTTGCATGCAAGTCATAAGGGGCATGAAGACGAACACGCGCTGGCCGTCGCTGATCGTGCTCTGCATCGGGTTTCTGCTGATCGTCGTGGACATGACCATCGTCAACGTTGCGCTGCCATCAATCCAGCGCGACCTCCAGTTCACGCAGGCGGGCCTGGCGTGGGTCGTCAACGCTTACCTGATCGCCTTCGGCGGCCTGCTCCTGCTGGCCGGCCGGCTTGGCGACCTTTTCGGGCGCAAGCGCACGTTCCTCATCGGACTCGGCATCTTCGTCGGAGCTTCGGTGCTGTGCGGCCTGTCCTTCAACCAGCCGATGCTGATCGCGGCCCGGTTCGTGCAGGGCATCGGCGGGGCGGTCAGCTCAGCCGTGATCCTGGCCATGATCGTCACGCTGTTCCCTGAGCCCGACGAGCAGGCCAAGGCCTTCGGAGTGTTCAGCTTCGTTGCCTCCGCGGGCGCGGCCATCGGCCTTCTCGCCGGCGGTCTCATCACCCAGGCCGTGAGCTGGCACTGGATCTTCTTCGTCAACGTGCCCATCGGCGCGGTCACGGCTGTGGCGGCGGCGCGACTGCTCGCAAATGACCGCGGTCTCGGCGTGAGCCGCGGAGCCGACGTGCTCGGCGCACTTCTCGTCACCGGCTCGCTCATGCTCGCCGTCTACACCATCGCGGAGTCGTCGGTGTACGGACTCGCCTCCACGCACACGCTGGTCACCGGATCGATATCGCTCGTCCTGCTGGCCGCGTTCATCGCGCGCCAGGCGATGGCGAGCAACCCGATCCTGCCGCTGCGGCTGTTTGCGTCGCGCAAGCTCGCGGCTTCGAACGCGGTGCAGGCGCTCATGTCGTCCGCCTTCTTCGGATTCTTCTTCCTCGGCTCGCTCGACCTCCAGCGCGTGCTTGGCTACGGCCCGATGGCGATCGGCCTGGCGTTCCTGCCGGTGGCCGCGGTCATGGCCGCCTTCTCGATCCGCTTCTCGGCACAGCTAATCGGCCGGTTCGGGCCGGTAGCGGTGCTCGCGGCCGGCCAGGGCGTGGCCGCCGTCTCGCTCGCGATGCTGGCGCTCGGACCGACCGACGCGAATTACGCGATCCACTTCATGTTCCCGCTGGCGCTGCTCGGGCTGGGCGGCGGTCTGTCGTTCCCCGCGCTGACGATCATCGCGATGTCAGGAGTCTCGCCGGCCGACGCGGGCATGGCCTCCGGCGTGTTGAACACGACCGGACAGGTTGGAGGAGCCCTCGGGCTCGCCGTGCTGGCCACGCTCGCAGGCTGGCGGACACTGAGCCTCGCCGGCGACGGCGCCGCAACCGCGGCGGCGCTGGCCGGCGGATATCACCTCGCCTGGCTTGCCGGGGCTGGCGCTGTCATCGCCACGCTTGCGCTGGTGGTGACGGTGCTGCGCGTCAAGCAGCCGGCCGCGGTGGAGATGCCGAACGCCGAGTGCTGCGAGGCCGCCGCCTAGGGCGAAGCCGGCGCCTAACATGGCGTCACCTTGGCGCCGGCAGCATTCCTCTTCTCGATCGCGGGCTTGAGCGTTTCGCTCGCGGGTTTTCCGGTCTGGTCGCTGCGTTTCGGCGCGGCAGCGAATGGAAGCCCATCGATTCGTACCGGCTGCGCCAGATTCCGGAGATGGGCCTCGCCACTGCGGGCCTTGTGCTCATCACCATCCCAGTCGCCGATACCACGCACAACCCGATCGCGACTGTTCAGATCGTCAGCGGCCTCGCCCTGCTGTTCACAGTCGCGCACATCGCCGCGCTCGCGATACGCAGCAGGGATCGCGGGATCGTGTTGCCGCCCGCGTCGGTCGGCGTTGCTACTGTGATCGACCTTGTCGTCATCGGCGCCGGTGCAGCCAGCCTCGCCCTCGGCTCAGCGACGACCTTCGAGTGGTTGCTTCTCGCGCTGCTGGCCCGGCCGATGCTCGCGGTCGTGCTCGTCCTGACCGAGCTGCCTTCAGCCTAGGTAACCAGCACCCGGCGAATTTCGGGGAGGCCTTTCGCCAGCTGCGACCACGATCGGCCTTTGTCGGTCGAGGTGAACAGGCGTCCGTCCTCCGAGCCGAACGCCGCAAGCGAGCCGTCGGGCTTCGCGTCGAGGCAGTAGGTGTCGATGTTGTGCCCGAACCAACCGGGAAGCCCGCCGTCGCATCGCTCGAACGAGCTTCCGTCGATGGGTCCGCGGTAGACGGCGCTCCGCCCGCCGCGCGGTCCGGTCGACGCGGTCAGCAGGATCGTGTCGCCGCATACCGCTACGGCCCGGCAGTACGACGCGTGCAGGCCTTCGTCCGAGGTGCTCCAGGTCGCGCCCTTGTCGCCGCTGACGCTCAGCCCGCCGGCGCCCGCTGCGTAAACGTTGCCGTGGCCCGTGGTCACCTGGTGCACGTCCGCCTCGATCTCGATCGTCGCCTGCCACGACTTGCCGTGGTCCTGCGAGCGGAGGACGCCGCCGACGTGCACGTTCACGTAGACCGTGTCGCCGTCCTCGGTGAGAGAGCGCGTGTCCGGTGGGCCGCCCCACGGCGTGAACCACTCCTTGCGGCCCGGCGCGCGCTCGAATGAATCGACCCGCTCCACGCCCTTGCCGGCGATGCGACAGAGGCGGGCCCTCGACGTGCCGACGATCACGCCCGCGCGTGTGTCCGCGATGCATTTGGCCTGCAGGCCGCTCATACGCGCGACGCTGAACCACCACTCGACGCCCGCGGTGTGCACAATCTCGCGACCGTCGAGGATGGCCCACAGCTCCCACCCTTCGGGCGCCACATGCGTGATAGCGCGTCCCTCGTGCTCGCCTCGGTGGTTGCCTGTGGACAGGTCGAATCGATGCAGCCCGTCGTTGGTTCCGACCAGGATCTCTGCCAACTCGCGATAACGCTACTCGACGAGCTTGGTGCGCTGGTCGAGGTAGATGAGCAGCCCAAGGGCGGGCGCGATGACGAGCGCGAGGCCGGCGGTCACGACGAGCAGCAAGACCTGCGTGGCGTACGGCGCGATGGCCTGCGAGATCGTTAGCTGTCCGGGCAGCACGTAGGGCGACTGCGCGAACGCCCAGGCGAAAACCATGGACCCGACCGCCGCCACAGTCAGAAGGCGGTAGAAGCGGAAGATGCCGCGCCACAGCAGGAACGCGACCAGCGGGGTGGCGAGCATCGTGACGAGCGCGAAGGGCAGGCCGGGGCCCGCCAGCATCGATCGGAAGAGCGTAGGGCTCTGCACGCCGATGGCGACCAGCGCCGCGGTGCCTGTCGCGATGAGGACAATCGCGGCGACCACCGCCCGGCGGCGAAAGTAGGCGGTCATCTCGGCGTCGCCAACTCGCCGAGCGTCGCCGACCAGGAATGAGGCTCCGCTGAATGCCGTGGCGGCGACCGATACAACCCCGAACCCGATCGACATTGGGCTGAACCAGACCTCCCAAACGGACCGGCTTGGCTCGAGCAACCCGACGCGGCCAGACGCGATCGCGCCGAGGCAGGCGGCGAAGAAGAACGGGGTGAGGATCGACGAGATGCCGAAGACGAGGTCGGCCGCGCGATGCGTGCGCGGATCCTCGGCGATGTGCCGGAAAGCAAAGAAGGCGCCGCGCAGGATCAGGCCGAGGAGCGCGAGCGCGAAGAGCAGGTACAGGCTGGCGAACGCCGACTGGAACAGGAGTGGGAATCCGGTCCAGCAAACGACGATGCTCAGGACGAGCCACACGTTGTTGACCTCCCACACCGGGGCCATCGCGAGGTCGATGAGGTGGCGGGCTTTGTGGCCGGTCGGGCTGTTGCCCGCGAGCAGATCCCAGATGCCGGCGCCGAAATCCACTCCGCCGGCGGTGCTGTAGGCCGTGATGCCGAGCAGCAGCACCAGCGCGACAGTGTTGGGAAGCAGGGCGCTCATGCCCGTGGTCCGTAGGGGACGCGAACCTCCGGCTCTCTCGCCTCGGTCGCATCCTCGCGCCGCCACCTCGCCGCGAGCTTCAGCAGCAGCGTGATGAAGAAGTACGCGATCAGCGCGTACACGACGACCAGTACCGAGAGCATCGTCCACACGAACGCCGCGGGCGCGTCGGTCACGGCGTCGGAGACGCGCATCACGTCGTAGACGATCCACGGCTGCCGCCCGACCTCGGTGGTGACCCATCCCGACTCGACCGCCAGGTACGACCCGATGCCGGCGAGCGCGGCGAGCCTGTAGAACAAGACGCTGTCGGGCAGCTTGCGCCGCCGCGCCAGGATCCAGAGGTACCACGCCGAGAGTGCCGCGCCGACAGTGCCGAGGCCGACCATCAGGTCGAAGGCGAGATGGGCGATGTTGCTCTCGACGATGTTCGGCCGAGCGTCGGGCGCGAACGAGGTCAGCCCGCGAATCACCGCGTTCGGCGAATAGCCGACCAGGATCGAGTCGAGCGACGGAAGCTCGACCCCGAGGTGGATGGCGCCCGAGCTGTCGAGCACGCCGCCGACGACCTCAGGGTTGTGGTCGCGCGTCGTCCACGTGATCTCCATCGCGGCGAACTTGGCCGGTTGGTCCTGCACGAGTGCGCGCGCGGCCAGGTCACCGACCACCAACTGCACGGGCGTCAGCGCAGCGGCGACCGTGAATGGGACCGCGAACGCGAGCCGCTGGTAGTGGTCTCGTTTGCCCCGCAGCCAGGCGACCGCGTACACCGACGCGATCACGAATCCCGCGGTGATGTAGATCGCGAGCAGGAAGTGCCAGAACTCGTAGGCGAGCGCCGGCGTGAAGAGCGCGGCCATGGTATCGACGCTCACCAGCCGGCCCGCGTCGATCGTCACCCCGCCCGGCGTGTTCATCCAGGAATTGGCCGATAGCACCCCGAAAGCGCCGAGCAGGCCGGCGGGCGGGAGAGCGAGGCCGGTGAGGAAATGCGCCCGCGGCGAAAGGCGCTTCCAGCCGTACAGGTAGATGCTGATGAAGATCGCCTCCATGAAGAAGGCGAGGCCTTCGATCGCGAAGCCCAGGCCGAACGCAGCGCCGAAGCGGCCCATCATGCGCGGCCACAAGATGCCGAACTCGAATGAGAGGATCGTCCCGGTCACTGCGCCGACGGCGAACTGCACGGCCATCACCACCGACCAGCGCCGCGCGATCTTCAGCGCGATGGGGTCCTTGCGCCAGATCCCGATTCCTTCCATCAGGAGCGTCAGCGTCGGCATCGCCACGCCGAGCGGCACCAGGAGGATGTGCGACGCGAGCGTAAACGCCATCTGGATGCGGCTCGGCAGCAGCGCCTCGCCGGCCAGCCAGAGGGCAGCCACGATCGAAAACTAGCACCGAACCGATCAGCGCTGCCTGACACGCCGGAGACGTTTGCGGATGATGTAGGGCGCATGAAGCAGCCGGATGACGCGCTCGCCGTCCTCCGCCGGTCGCGCCTCTTCGACAGCGCCTCCCCTGGAGATCTGGCTGCCCTGCTGAAGGAATCACGCTGGCGGAAGTACCCGGCCGACTCCTACCTCTTTCGCGAGGGCGACCCCGCCGACCACCTGCTCATCGTCGCGAGCGGCGAGGTGAAGATCTCGCGGGCCACGGAGTCGGGCAGCGACGTGGTGTTCGCGGTGCTCGGCCCGGGCGACGCGCTGGGCGAGCTGGGCGCTCTGGAAGAAGGTGCGTCACGAAGCGCTGACGCCAGGGCGCTTTCGGAGGCCGAGTGCCTGGTCATCCACCGGCCCGCGCTGGTGCGGTTCCTGACGGCCCACCCCGCGGCGATGTGGGGCGTGGTCAACGTGCTGACGTCCTACATCCGTACCAAGGACGAGGCGTTCGTCGACCTGGCGGTTCGCGACATCCCCGGGCGCGTGGCGCGCAAGCTCCTCGACCTGGCCGGGACGCAGAGCACGTTCGCGCTGTCGCAGTCGACGCTCGCCGGCCTGGTAGGCGCCAGCCGCGAGAACGTCAACCGCGCCCTTTCGCGCTTCGCCTCGCTCGGCTACATCAGCCTCGACCGCGGCCGAATCACGCTGCTGCGGCCAGACGAGCTGCGGCGACGCGGGGAGTGATGAACAGCACAGGCGGTGCGTGATGCGCGGCATAGGCCGCGCGCCCTTCGGCCTCCATGCTGGCCGTCGAAGGAGGTCGGGAGAGATGAGCGAGAACTACCACGAGTACGTGCGCAGGATGGCCCAGGTCCGAGCGGGGCGAGAGGGAAACCGGCCGCTGCACCGCCAGCTCGTCGAGCTGCTGCAGTTCGTGCTGGAATGCGAAGCCGCGTGGCTTGACTGAATCCAGCCCACGAATACAATTCGGCCACCCGCTGCTGAGGCGGCGTCCGGCTTGCATCGAGCAGGAGGTGAAGACAAGCCATGGCTGAGGAACCGCTCCACGCTGGGGTTCTGATCTCGGGCGCAACGGGCCGAGTCTTTTGGATCCGCGACGACGATGACACGCCGAAGGAGATCCTGCGCGAAGAACAGGAAGACCTGCTCGAGGGGGCCCAAGCCTTCGCGGAAAGACGGGGCAACCAGTTTATGACGATGCCCCTGCCTGAGGAGCTGTTCCAACTGCTCGACGCAGCGTTCGGACCGCTCGCTCCTAACGGCGTCGTTCACCACAAGACTTTCCACATGGGCGGGCGCTCCTAGCGGTCTGGCGCTGCATGGGGCTGGTCAAGGCCTATCGCGCCGGAACGCACCGTTCGGTGGCGCCTGACGAGACCGTCCGCCGGGCGTGGCGGTTGGCGCCCGTCATGGGCATCACCCGCATAGGCAATGTCACGGGCCTGGACGTGGTCGGCGTTCCGGTCGTCATGGTCATCCGGCCCAACGCGCGCTCGCTGGCGGTGGCACAAGGCAAAGGCCTCACCCTGGCCGCGGCCAGGGCGTCCGGCCTGATGGAGTCCATAGAGAGCTACCACGCCGAGACGATCACGCTGCCGCTGCGCTACTGCAGCCTCAACGAGCTGCGTTATGCCCATCGAGTCGTGGATCCGTCGCAGTGGCCGGCCGTGGCGACAAGCTCGTTTCACCCGAATTTGCGGCTGCTCTGGTGCGAAGGCAGGGATCTCATGGACGGCGAGCCCGCCTTCGTCCCTTACGAGCTGGTCCACACCGACTACACGTGGCCCCAGCCGGCCGGCAGCGGATGCTTCGCAGCTTCGTCTAACGGACTTGCATCAGGCAACCATATGCTCGAGGCGATCAGCCACGCGATCTGTGAAGTCGTCGAGCGCGACGCCAACACGCTCTGGATGCTCCGTCAGCCAGGCGATCGTGAGTCTCGGCAGCTTGACCTGTCCACGATCGACGACGTGGCTTGCGCGGAGGTCATCGGCAAGTTCGAGGCAGCAGGCCTCATGGTCAGCGCGTGGGACATGACCACAGACATCGACATCGCGTCCTTCTACTGTGTCGTCTTCAATGCTTCCGAAGATCCAACCCGCTGGTTGCCGCCGGCGGCTGGGGCTGGCAGCCACCCATCGCGCGCGATCGCGCTTCTGCGCGCCCTGACGGAGGCCGCGCAGACGAGGCTCGTGCAGATATCGGGGTCGAGGGATGACGTCGGCCGGGACAGCTATACGCGCCATCGCTATGCCGGAGTCCTGGACGAACTGCGTGCTCACGCCGGGCGGCCCGGACCGCGCAACTTTCGCGACGCACCCGACTGCGATGCCGACACTTTTGAGGATGACGTCGCCTGGCTTTTGACCCGCCTGCGGAAGGCCGGTGTGAATCACGTGGTCGCCATCGACCTCACCAACGCCGCGTTCAAGCTCCCGGTAGTGCGTGTCTTGATACCCGGCCTCGATGGACCGCATGAAGTGCCCGGTTACGTTGCCGGCGTGCGCGCGCAGGCCATGCTGGCCGCGCCGTCGTGAACGCTGTCATCTTCACGGGGCCCACCCTGAGCGCGGCGGAGGCGCAGCGTGAGCTCGAGGCCACGTACCTCCCTCCGGCCGCAGAAGGCGACGTATACCGCACGGCACGGAAAGGCCCCCAGGTGATCGGCATCATCGATGGTCATTTCGAGCGCCAGCCGGCGGTCTGGCACAAAGAGATCCTCTGGGCGATGAGTCGCGGCATTCATGTCTTCGGCGCGGCGAGCATGGGCGCACTGCGCGCCGCTGAGCTCGAGGTTTTTGGCATGGAAGGCGTGGGTTCGATCTTCGAGGCTTACCGCACCGGCGCGTTGGGGGACGACGACGAGGTCGCCGTGGCGCAGGCTCCCGCCGAGCTTGGCTTCCGCGCCCTCTCCGACGCCATGGTCGACATTCGTCACACGCTCGGCCTGGCTGTCCAGGCAAGCGTTCTGACGGCACCGATCGCCGCGGCGGTCGAGTCCATCGCGAAGGCTCTCTTCTATCCAGACCGCAGATACGCACGTGTGGTGCAGGACGCCCGCGAGGTGGGGCTGCCTCCCGCCGAGCTCGCAGCACTGGAGGCCTGGCTGCCGGTGGGCAGGGCCTCACTCAAGCGCGAGGACGCGCTGGCGATGCTGCGTACCATCCGAGATCGGCTCGCATCCGGGCTCGCGCCGAAGGCCGTGCGCTATGCGTTCGAGAACTCCTCGATGTGGGAGGCGGCTTGGCGCCTGGCCGGGGAGTCAGACGAATCTGATGTCATCCTGCTCGACTCGGTCCTCGACGAGCTGCGTCTCGAGGGCGAGGCCTACCTTCGCGTGCAACAGGCCGCGCTGACACGAGTTCTCGCCATCAAACATTCCTATGTGCAAGGCCTTGCGCAGGGCGGGCCTCAGCGAGTGTTCGCGGAGAGGCGCCTCTGGAGCCGGCACAACGTCACCAATGCCGATGACCGCCGGCGCTGGATGGGGGCGAACCATGTCGACGACGCCCGCCTGCAGGGCCTGCTCGAGGATGAGGCTCGTGTCGGCTGGATCACTAGCCTGGCCGGGCTCGACGCCAAGGGCTACATCCTGGATCAGCTCCGGGTGTCGGGAGATTATCCGCGGCTGGTCGAGCGACTGCGGGCCAAGCAGGCGGCCCTCGCCGCGCAAGGGATGGAAGACCCAACGCTCGAGGCCGCAGGACTGGCAGTGGACGAGCTGCACAGGTGGTATTTCGAGGAACGGCTCGGCCGCGCTGTGCCTGCCGACCTGTATGCGTACGTCGCCAACGTGGGCTACACCGGACTCGCTGCGTTCCATGCATCTGTCCTGCGCGAGTTCTGCTTCGTCAACGGGAGCCCGGTCACGACGCGTACCCAGGACTAGGATTCGCGGCATCGTGGCCGCGGTCAGGGCGCTGTGTCCCGTGCTCGTCGGCAGAGAGGCCGAGCTCATCGAACTCGAGGACGCGCTGCTCGCGGCGGCGCGTGGCGAGGGTCGTATGGTGCTGATCGCGGGCGAGGCCGGCATCGGCAAGACACGGCTCGTGAGCGAGGCGGGCGACCGAGCCCGGGGCCTGCGCATGAAGGTGTTTACCGGGGCATGCTCCGAGGCTCCGATGGCGATGCCGTATCTGCCGTTCCTGGAGGCACTTGGTAACTACGTCGCCCGCGCGGATCTGCAGACGCTCCGAGCCAACCTCGGGCGATCCGCGGTGGCCCTGGGCAATCTCTTTCCGCGCCTTGGTACGTTGCCGGCCGAGGCGGACGATCCCAATCACGCGAAGCTGCGCCTCTTCGAAGGCATCCTCCAACTGCTCGAATCAGTGGCCGCGGAAGCCGGCCTCCTGCTCGTGATCGAGGATCTGCACGGTGCTGACGCGTCGACCCGGGAGCTGATCGACTACCTGGCGCGCCGCGTGCAGGGCACACGCATGCTGCTGCTGGTTACATACCGAGCCGAGGAGCTCGGCCGCCACCACCCGTTGCTCCACGATTTGCAGGCCTGGCGGCGCAACGCCCTGGCCCAGGTCATAGAGCTGAACTCCCTTGATGTGCAAGAGGTCGCTTCGGTGGTCGAGGCCATCCTCGACGAGCCGGGCAGCCAAGAAATCAGCAAGTTGCTTCTCGAGCGCAGCGACGGCAACCCGTTCGTGATTGAAGAGCTGATCAAAGAGGCGCTTGAGGCGGGCGATATCTTTCGTACAGAGCGTGGCTGGGAACGCAAAGAGCTGAGCGAGCTCCGGCTGCCCCGCACAGTGCGCGACACGATCCTCCTGCGCTTGGACCGGCTCAGCCCGGAGCAGGTTGGCATGCTGCGCGCGGCCGCGGTTCTCGGCGACAGGTTCACCGACGCGACCCTTATCGCCGTCGCGGGCCAAGACCTGAGCGCGATCCGGGAGGCGCTGCGGGCTTGCGTCCAGCAGCAGCTCGTGCGTGAGGAAGCTCACGCCGGCGGCACCTATCACTTTCGCCACTCGCTCACGAGGGACGCGGTTTATGAAGACCTGGTCTCGACGGAGCGGCAGGAGTTCCACAGCCGAGCCGCTGACGCGTTGTCAAATCAGCCAGGGTCCGGCGCGGTTGACATCGCGCGCCACCTCATCGCCGCGGGCCGCACTGACGAGGCCGTGCCGGTGTGCTTGCAGGCCGCGGGCGAGGCCGAGGAAACGTGGTCGATGACCGACGCAGCCGATCTCTACGAACAAGCCCTGGCGCACATACCGGAACCGCTGCGCCGTGCCTCCGCGCTCCAGCGCCTGGGCACCTGCCTCCTTTACGCCAACCGGCCGGGTGCGGCGGGTGCGGCGGAGCGGTGCCTGGAAGAGGCGGTCACGCTGTTCGACGCTGCCGGCCGCGAGGTCGAAGCGGCGCGCGTGCGGGTCGCCCTTTCCGACTCGTATTACCCGCGCATGCGACACGGTCCCGCAGAAGCACAGCTGCACAGGGCGATCGCGATTCTGGAGCCGTTGGGCCCGAGTCCGGAGCTCGCGGACGCCTATAACCACCTTGCGTTCTTCCGCATCGTGCAGATCGACGGACCCTCGTGCGCTGCCTGGGCGAAGAAGGCGCTGGCGGCTGCGGAAGCCACGGGCGCGGGCATGGCCCTCGTCCGTGCGCAGGACCTCTTCGGCCTTGGCCTGGCATGCGAGGGGTTCGTCGACGAGGCCATCGAATGGCTCGACCGTTCAGCCGAAGGTGCGATCTCGCGCGGTTGGAGCTGGTTCGCCCTGGCGGCCATGAACAACACGCTTCTGTTCTTGCCCCTGGAGCGGTGGGACGAGGCGCCCGCGCGGGTCGAACGCATGCGGGCGGTCGACCCGCACCAATTCGCGACCTTGAACAGCCAGGCGATGCTGGCGATCGGGCAGGGCGTGCCCGCGCGCGCAGCCGATATCGCTGAGATGGCCAGGCAGATGTCCGCTAATCGCGATTGGACGGTCGGCGTGCTGTGGACGAACTGCACGCTCGTGCACGCCTATACCGCCCTGGGCCGGCTCGACGATGCTCGCCGGGCGCTGCCGGCTGCCCGCCTCGCGGTGGACAAGCAGGACCAGCTCTCGCGCTGGGGAGCGGAGCTGACGCTGGCCGTGGCAGGAGGCGCAGATCAGGAAGAGGCGGTGGCGGGGCAGCCGGTCGACAACCTGGTGACCGGCTGGCCATGGGCGCTGGAGCGTGCGCTTGCGCTGCAGGCGCTGGTCGACCTGGGCGCTGTTGACCGCGTCGAGGCCCAGTTGCGGGATGCGCCAGACACGGGCTTCTTCCTCGCGGTCCGGATCGACGTTGCTCGCGCAAGACAGGACTACGGCACCGTGTTGGCAACCGCGCCGCCGTTTGTCGAGCTGGCGAGCCGCGTAGGTGCCTGGTTCTTCGCCAACCGGGCGCTGCTGGCACTCGCCGAGGCGGCGGCGCGATCAGGCACCCGCGAAGCCGCAGCCTTGATCTTGGAGCAGGTCGTGAGCAGCGCGCAGGAGCGCGAGCACAGGGGCCAGCAAAGCCAGGCTGTGGAGTTGGCGAGAAAGCTGGACATCCCTCTGCACGTCCCGGAGCCGCCGGCTCACGCCGCAGAGCCGATGGCCACCGGTGAACGCTTTGTCACCGTGCTGTTCGCCGACATCCGCGGCTACACCGAGATGAGCCGCTCCACGGCGCCGGCCGTGATGGCGGACAAGATTGCGTCGCTGCAGCGGTCAGCAGCTCGTGAGGTGGCGCGGCATCACGGAACGGTCGACAAGTTCGCCGGCGATGCCGTGATGGCGACCTTCAACGTCAGCGGCCAGTCTGTGGATCACGCGAGCCATGCGCTTCGCGCGGCGGTGGCCATGAGGGATCGCGCGCGCTACATGGGCATCGCGCTCGGCATCGGCATCGCCACCGGGCCGGCCATTGTCGGACGCCTTAGCAAGAACGCGAATCTCAGCGTCCTCGGCGAGACGACCAACCTCGCGTCGCGGCTGCAGGCGCAGGCAGGGCCCAACCAGATCGTGCTCAGTGAGGAGGCATGGAAGCGGCTCCGCGATCGGGGCGACGCCCCGCTCGAGATGCTCGAGCTCAAGGGGTTCACGGATCCGGTGCCCGCATATCGCATGGTCTGAACATGGCACGGGGGAGGTCAATCGACACCGCCGCGCTTGCGTGGCGCCCCCCGTGGAACCCCCACGGAGTCAGCTCTTTGCGGGGTGGGCCCTTGAAGAGCATCGGTGACGGCCGGGATGAACCCGGCCTCCGCCTCGACCTGAGCATGGCTGTGTGTCGGATATCACTCCTCATGTGTGTCGCGTGACATAGGAGCGGGTCACTCGCGTCCATACGCTCGCTTTGGTTCCGGCCAAATAAGAAATAGCGAGGAAATACGATGGAAGCGAGACGGACGTTTCAGGGATCGAAGAGCTACAGGCAGCTGTGGATCATTCTGGCGGCGCTCATGGCGGCGGCGGTCCTCGGTGTTGGCGGCGCATTCGTCGCCAGCGGCATGACCTCCAAGGCTCCGCAGATCGTCAAGACGTACGCGGCCCCCGGCACCGTTCTGAACCAGGACAACTACAGGAGCACCGTGCCGCACGCGGCTCCGGGCACCGTCCTGAACCAGGACAACGACAGGGGTAGCGTGCCGAGCGTCAACAGCCCCAGCAAGCACAAGCAGACCGCCTTCTAGAGCTCTCTCACCCTTCGGTGTGGAGCGGCGCCTCACCCCTGCGCCGCTCCACTTTTTTGTGTCGAGCTACTTCTTCACTCGCATCCGGTTGTTCTTGGCGTTGTGCTCGACCTCGGCGAGGCCGAGCTCCTCGAGCAGCGGCGGCATGTACATTCCGAAGCGGCCGCGCAGCCCCTTCTTGAGCCCATACCAGCCTTTGACCGGGTTGTTCGGCGAGCGTCCCCAGGCCTCGACCGTGCCGTCGGCTGCGGGCTTTTGCTCGTCGGCGCTGCCCAGCAGCATCCAGTCACCGTGCTTCTCGAGCATCGCGTGCAGATCCTCGATGGCGCTCATGTGGTAGCGCAGCTGCGTCGATCCGACCTGGCATACGATCGCCGGGGGATCGGCGTCGGGGTCGCGGTACATCGTGTAGTCCGATGTCCCGCTTGGGGTCTTCAGGCGCCACGGGTCGGCTTTGGTTCCCTTTCCAGGCAAGGTTTATCCCTCCTCCATGGCCGCGGCTCTGCGCCGCACGGCCCGTAGAAAGTACGCCATCGCGTTTCGTCTAGGCTGGGGCGCTGTGAGCGGCAGACTCGACTCGGCCGTGAGCCTGGTCGCAGGCTGGGTCGACGAAGGCGTGATACCGGGCGCCGCCCTGCTGGTGTCGCGTGGCGATGAGGTCCTGGTCGAGCGCTACTGGGGCATCGCCGACACGAGCCGCAAGGTCCGGGCCACAGCGGACACCCTGTGGAGCGTCGCCTCCATCACCAAGCCGGTCACGGCGGCGGCCTTCATGGCCTGCGTCGACCGCGGCTTGCTCAGCCCCGACACCCCGCTAACCGTTGTGCTGCCCGAGTTCGCGCGAGGCGTCGACGAGCGACCCTGGCGGCGCGACGTCACGCCACGCCACCTGCTGACGCACACCTCCGGCCTCGCCGGGTTCAGCCGCGACAACCTCGCCATGCGCAAGAGCCACGCGCCGGTGGACGACTTCATCGCCTCGTTCATGGAGGAGGACGTTCACTTCGAGCCTGGGCGGTGGCACCTCTACAGCTCGGTCGGCCTCGGCTTGATCGCCGAATGCGTGGGCCGCCGCGCCGGCAGCGGTAAGGACCGGGCGATGGAGGCTTACTGGAACGTCGCGCTCGACCTGCTGCACGAGCTGGGCGTCAACGACGCGGTGTTCCTGCCGGACGAAGAGCAGCAGCGGCGCATCGCGTGGGTCGAGTCGACTGGGCAGGAAGGCCTGGATTGGGAGATCGGCAATTCGAAATACTTCCGCTCGCTGGGATTCCCGTGGGGCGGCCTCTACGTCCGCGCCCGCGACGTGCTGACGTTCGTCTCGGCGTTCCTGCCGGGCAAGGATTCGAAGGCTCTCTCGGGCGCGGCGCGGGCCGCGATGATCACCCAGCAGGTCGCGCCGCCCGAGGCGCCGGCCTCAGTGGCGCCGACCCAGCGCGACGTGACCTGGGATCCGACGCGCCCGCCGCGCGCGCGCGTGCCCTGGGGATTGGGCTGGGAGGTCAGGGGCGGCGAGGCGAGCGACTACATGGGAGATCAGAGTCACAGCACCGCTTTCGGGCACTACGGCGCGAGCGGCTCGATCGCCTGGGCCGACCCTGAGGAAGGACTGGCGGCGGTGCTGCTGACGAACCGCGCGTGGCAGTCGTGGTGGCCGGTGCACGAGCGTCGCACGGCGCGGCTGGCGAACGAGATCATGGCCGCGCTCGACTGAACAGCTGCCACATCACGCCGGCCGACGTGTCCGGCACCGTCCAGACCACAATGTTTTCGCGCACCCGTACGGGCTCGTCGCTGGTGAAGCGCACTCCTTTGGCTTTCAGCTGCTCGATGAGCGCGAGCACGTCCTCGACCTCGAGGGCGATGTGCTCCACGCGCGCCTCGGCGTCGCCGAGCCTGCGTTCGCGTGCTGTCGCATCGGCGACCTGGACCAGCTCGACGTGCGCCCCTTCGCCATAGAACGCGGTGCTGACGCCGTCGGGGAGGGGCGGCGGCTGCAGCGTGAGCTCCAGCCCGAGCACGTCGCGCACGAACGCGCCTGTCCGCTCGAGCGACGCGACCACCACGCCGACGTGATCGACGCGGGCCTTCATGCCGAAGCGATCCTCGCCACGTCTTCGTCGGAGAAGCCCAGCTCGCCCAGGATCTCGCGGCTCTGCTCGCCGACCTCCGGCGGCAGGCGGCGCAGCTCAGGTTCGCCCGCGCCGTACCGCACGGGATGGCGCAGCGCCTTCACCTTGCCGGCGCGTGGGTGCTCCATCTCCAGGAACGGGTCCAGGTGGCGGACGGCCGGGTCGGCGAGGGCCTGGTCGATCGTCTGCACAGGCGCGCACCAGATGTGATGCGCACGAAGCCGTTCGATCAGGTCGGCGGTCGAGTGCCTGGCTACAAGCGGGCCGAGGGCTGAGCGGATCTCGTCGCGCCGGCTGAAAGCGATCGACGGATCGTCGAGCCCAGTCAGCGGCGGCTCGCCGAGTGCTTCGACCAGCGTCTTCACGGGCGTCATCGAGATGACAGCGTGCCCGTCCGCGGTGCGGTAGACGCCGTACGGCGCGGAATGGAACGTGTCGGCGATCTCCTCGGAAGGGCGCTCGAGCTTCGCACCGTTCGCGGCGTACACAACCGGCTCGATCATGAGGTCGAACGCGGCCTGCACCATCGCGACCTCCAGCCGCTGCCCTTCACCGGTCCGTTCGCGGTGAAAGAGCGCCGCGAGAATACCCATCGCCAGCAGCGCGCCGCCGTGCTGGTCGATCACCGCCGCGCCGGCCACCACCGGGTCCTGGCCGGCGCGACCCGTGAGCCACGCGACGCCGGACAGCCCCTGGATGAGAAGGTCCTGCCCGGGCAGGTCGCGGAACGGGCTGTCGCTGCCGTAACCCGACGCGGTCGCGTAGATGATGTCCGGCCGCACCTTGCGCGCCGCCTCGTAGCCCAGGCCAAGCCTCTCCATCGCGCCGGGCCGGAAGTTCGCCACCACCACGTCGGATTTCGCGATGAGGCGGAGTGCTGCCTCGTGGCCGAGCTCCGATTTCAGATCGAGGACCAGGCTGCGCTGGTTGCGGTTGGCGAGCATGAAGAAGGTGCTCACGCCGTTGCGGAACGTCTCAGCGCCCGCCCAGTGGCGCTCCCACGCGCCCGCCGGCGCCTCGACCTTGACCACGTCCGCGCCGAGATCCGCGAGGTGCTGGACCGCGGCTGGCCCGAGAAGGAACTGCGTGAACGCCGCGATGCGAACGCCCTCGAGCGTGCGAAGGGGTGTGGTCAATCTACGAGCTGCATGATGTGGTCGGCGACGCACACCAGCTCGCCCTGCTGGTTCTTCACCTCGACCTTCGAAGTGATCCGCTCACGCTCCCGATCGAGCGACGTGATCACGTACTCGATGTTGATGGTGTCGCCGAGGTAAACCGGCTTGATGAACCGGATGCGGTCGTAGCCGACGGATACCATCGGCCGCTCGAAGTCCTCGAGGATGTGCGTGGACGCGGCGGACATGTAGCCGACGATCAGGGCGCCGTGCGCGACGCGGTGACCCAGCGACGTGCGCTTGCAGTACTCCTCGTCGACGTGATTCGGGTCGAGGTCGCCGGTGATGCCCGCGAACAGGTACACGTCCGACTCGCTGACGGTCTTGCTGAACCGTGTGCTGAGCCCGACAGTGATGTCGTCGATGCGCGTGCCTCCCACGGTCACCACCAGTCGCTGCCGGCGGTGAGCCCACCGTCGACGAAGATGGTCTGGCCGGTGATGAAGCGCGCGCCGTCCGAGGCGAGGAAGACGGCGAGCGGCGCCATGTCATCCGGCTCGCCGATGCGGCGCAGCGGTGTGTTGGCGATGGCGGCCTCGACGCGCTGTGGGTTGGCTTCCATGTAGCTCTGGACGAGCGGTGTCCGCGTGATCCCAGGCCCGATCGCGTTGACGGTGCATCCGCGCGGGCCCCACTCGACCGCCAGCGCGCGAACCATGGCCGACAGAGCGCCCTTGGTTCCCGAGTACGCCACGCGGAGGCGCTGGCCGTGCACCGCGCTCACCGACGAGGTGACGATGACCCGGCCGCCTGGCTTAGCCAGCAGAAGTGGCGCCATCACCTGGCACGTGACGAAAACACCGTAGAAGTTCGTCTCGATGAGGTCGCGCAGCGAGGCCTCATCGAGATCGACCGCCTCGACCCGTTTGTTGGTGCCGGCGTTGGCGACCAGGATGTCGAGCTTCGGCAGCGAGTCCCGCAGCCTCTCCAGCGCAGCCCGGTCCCTGACATCGCACGCCTGGGCGTTGATGCCGGAGTGCTCGCCGTTCACGGCGTCGACGTTCTCGCGCATGCGGCTGACGGCGATCACCTCCGCCCCCTCGCCCGCGAGCGCGCGCGCGATCGCGAGGCCGATGCCCTTGGTGCCGCCGGTGACGAGGGCGGTCCGCCCCTGGAGGCTCAGGACGACGCTCCCGACGGAACCGCGCTCTTGAACGGCTCGAGCACGTGCCTCGCGAACAGGTCGAGCTGCGACAGGTCTGCAGTTAGGGTGTGCAGGAAGAGGTGCTCCACGCCGACATCGATGCGCTGCTGGATCCTGCGCTGCACGTCGTCGATGGTGCCGGTCAGGTACACGGCCTCGATGTAGTCCCAGGGCCGCTCGTCCGAAACGACCGCGAGCATTCGCGCGCGCTGCTCGGCGACGACCTCTTCGCGCTGCGTCTTCTCTGTGAGCCAGGCGAAGTTCTCGTGGGCTACGACAAATCCCTTGCGCTCTCGCGACGTGCCCTGGTGCTTCAGCTCTCCGTCGATCTCGTCGAGGTCGGCCGCGATCGAGTCTGGCGGCGACGTCGGGCGCGCGATCCAGCCGTCCCACCGGCATATGCGCCGCAAGACGTTGGCATCCATCCGTGCCTGCTCGGGCGACGCCTGGTGCGCGTACTGGCGGCCGCCGGCCACCCACACCGGAGGCGGCGTGGTAAGCGGCTCGACGGTGATGTCGTTGAACTGGTGGTACTTGCCCTCGAACGACTGCTTCGGCGCCTTGAGCAGTTGCATCGACGCCTCGAGCACCTCGTCGGTGCGCCGGCCTCGCTGCTGGATCGTGCCGCCGGTCGACTCGAACTCGGGCGGGTACCAGCCCGTGCCGATTCCGTAGATGAAGCGGCCGCCGGAGAGGTGCTGCAGCGTCGCGATCTCCTTGGCGAGCACCACCGGGTTGTGCGTTGGAAGCACCAGGACCGAGGTGCCGAGTTTGACGCGCGACGTGACCGCAGCCGCGTGGGCGAGCGTCATCAGCGGCTCGGTCCAGCTGACGCGATAGAAGCGGCGCGCGGTCAGCAGGTGGTCGGTGATGAACAGCGACTCGAAGCCGAGCTCCTCGGCGTGCGCGGCGAACCGGCGGATCTGATCTCCGTGCCGCTGCTCTGAACCGGGCAGCAGGTAGGACGGCAGGAAGACCCCCAGCTTCAATGCTCAACGATTGTATGGTGGCTCTCCAGATGGCTGAGAGCGTCAGGCTCCCGCGCGCCGGCCGCGAGGTCTACGACTACACCCCGAGCGGCCGTTTCCTGTACGCGGAGGGTGGCGCGCCGCCCCGCTCTCGCCTGCCGTACGCGGCGGTGCACGTCGTCGCCGACTCGTTCGCCGACGTGAGCCCTGCGTCGCCGGCCGTCATCGATTGGGAGCGCACGCTCGCGTTCCGGCGCCACATCTGGAAGTACGGTCTCGGCGTCGCCGAGGCGATGGACACCGCGCAGAGAGGGATGGGCCTGGACTGGGAGGCGAGCAAGGAGCTCATCCGACGCTCGGTGGCTGAGGCGAAGGCGGTTGGCGGACGCATCGTGTGCGGCGCGCAGACCGATCACCTCGCGCACGGCTCGGCGCGCGATTTGCGCGACATCGAGGCCGCGTACGAGGAGCAGTGCGAGTACGTCGAAAAGGTGGGCGGCCAGGTCGTGGTGATGGCAAGCCGGGAGCTGGCCCGAATCGCGCGCGGTCCTGACGACTACGCGCGCGTGTACGGCCGGGTGCTGTCGCAGCTCAAGCAGCCGGCGCTCATCCACTGGCTGGGCGAGGCGTTCGACCCCGCGCTGCGCGGGTACTGGGGCCACGTCGACCTCGACGGCGCGATGGATTCGTGCCTCGCCATCATCAGGGCCAACAAGGAGAAGGTCGAGGGCTTGAAGCTCTCGCTGCTCGACCAGAAGCGCGAGATCGTCATGCGCGCGCGCCTGCCTGAGGGCGTGCGCATGCTCACCGGCGACGACTTCGACTACCCGACGACGATCGGCGGCGACGGCACGCATCACAGCGATGCGCTGCTCGGCGCCTTCGACATGATCGCGCCCGCGGCGTCAGCTGCGCTGCTGGCGCTCGACGAGGGCGATGACCGGTCGTTCCACCAGATCCTCGAGCCAACCCTGCCGCTCTCGCGCCACGTGTTCGGCGCCCCGACCTTCTACTACAAGACCGGCGTCGTGTTCATGGCGTACCTGAACGGCCACCAGGACCACTTTCGGATGGTGGGCGGGCTCGAGAGCGGTCGGTCGGCGGTGCACCTGGCGAACATCTTCGTGCTCGCCGACAAGGCGGGACTGCTGCGCGACGCGGAGCTCGCGGTCGACCGCATCCGTCCTGTGATGGCGGTCGCCGGCGTCAGCTAAACAGCGAGCGTTTGTATACAGCGGCGCGATAAATCCAGCGAATTTCGCGCGTTTGTATACAAAGCGTGTGGTCACAGCGTGGGCTAGCAGCACCTGTGATGCGGCTGCCTCGGCGGCTCTGGCGCTGCGCCCCGCGGCGGCGGGTTCAGGATGTCGCTCCAGGTGGGCTCCAGCGAGCGCATCTGATCCAGCGTTTCCTCCAGGCTCCAGTCCACGCCAAGAAAGCGCGAGTAGTTGCCGCCGAGCATCCGAGCGATGTCGTTCTGCGGAATCGGCGGATCGTCCCCCGCGGAGCGGTTGACCAGGGCGAGCTTGGGCAGCAGCGTCTCGGGGAACTCGAAGCCGGGATAGTCGGTCGCCCAGCACACGCGGCTGAGCGGACATCCCAGCTGCCTGGCTCGCCGCAAGAACCCATACGTCTCCCTCTGGTTGAGCGTGCTGTTGAGGAAGCTCATGTCGAGATAGACGTTGCGGTGTCGCGAAATCAGGACCATGCATTCATCCACCCAGGGATGGCCCGAGTGGCACACGAGCAAGCGCAGGTTGGGGAACGCGCGCGCGACGTCGTCCAGGAGCACGGGCCAGCCAAACAGAAGCACCGTGTCCCCAACTGGCGTGGTCGAGAGGTGGACCATGACCGGGATGTCCAGCTCGGCCGCCTTGGCGAAGATGGGAAACGCCAGGTCGCGGTCGTTTGGTGCCCAGTGGTCGTACATCGGGTAAAGCTTCAGGCCCGAGAGACGCAAATTTGTGATCGCACGCTCGAGCTCGTCGACCGCGGCTTTCACGCCGCGGTGCCGCGGATTCACTGCCGACATTCCGATGAACGTGTCTGGGTGCTGGCGCACAAGTGCAGCGATGTAGTCATTGCCCTTGTCGATGTCGGGTGGACCCTCGACTCCCGTCACGCCCGCGATGTCGACTGTTCCGCGCGCCTCGTAACGCGTGTACTGGGACGGCGCGACCGCCAGGATCGTGCACTTGTCGACACCGATGCCGGCGTGGTCGCGAATGAGCGTCTGCGGATCGATCGGCTCCCACAGGTACTCCAGGCCCTTCCAGTCCTCGTCCTGCGGGTCCCGGTCCTCGGGCAGCGAGCCGCGAGACTGGAAGTAGCCCATCGTCATCTCTTTGATGAAGCGCTCGTAGCCCGGGTACAGGCCCGCCGCCAGGACATGGTTGTGAGCGTCGATGATCATGTGGCTCCTCCGGCGCGGTGATATGTCGCTGCCCATGGCCGCGCCGCCTCGAAGGCGCCACATGCGGCCAGTAGCGTCTCGTCGGCGAAGCGTCGCGCCGCGACCTGTAGGCCGACCGGCAGACCATCCTTCGAAAGACCCGCGGGTATCGACGCGGCCGGGTGGCCGGTGAAGTTGTACGGGTAGGTCAGGCACCAGCCGATCCACGGATCGACGCGCTCGCCTTCGATCTCGCGGGGCCCCAGCGTGTTGCCGTTGGTCGCGTTGTCGACGGGCAGCGCGGCAAGCGTCGGGCTGACGATCAAGTCGTAACCGTCGAACACGTCCTGCAGTCCGTCGAGCACCTCGGTGCGGATCACGTCGTCGCGCCGGTAGTCCATCGCGCTCAGGCGATGGCCGAGGTCGAGGCTTTCGGCAAACTCGGGCGGCACCTCGTTGCGGTGAGACCCGCGCAGGTCGATGCCCGTGCTGTGCTTGAGGCCTTCCGCTGACTCGGCCGCGCGCACCGCGCTCTGCCGCAGCCACGCGTCGCAGAGCTCAGCCTGGCCGCGTGGGAATTTCAGCTTCACCTCGTCGACCGTCGCACCGGCGCTTTCGAAGGCGCGCACCGCCTCGGCGGTGACCCCAGCGACCTCGCGCTGGATGGGGAAGACGCCGAGGTCCGGGCTCCAGGCCACGCGCAGGCCTTTGATGCCGCGCCGCGTAGCGGCCATGTAGTCCGCCGCATCCGGAGGCAGGCTGTATGGGTCGCGGTCCTCCGGCCCGCTGATTGCGTTCAGCATCAGCACCGCGTCGGCGACCGACCTCCGAACGACGGCTTGAAGCCGAACACGCCGCACCACGCCGCCGGGATGCGGATCGAGCCGCCGCCATCCGACCCCTGAGCGATCGGCGCAAGACCCGCCGCGACAGCGGCGGCGCTTCCGCCCGATGAGCCGCCCGCGTTCTTGCCGATGTGGAACGGTGTGCTGGTCGGCCCGAACAGGTAGTTGTCGGTGATGCCCTTGTGGCCGAACTCGGGCGTGTTCGTCTTGCCGAGCACGATGGCGCCCGCGCGCTCGAGGCGCTCGACGTAGGTGGCGCTGGCGGCCGGCACGTAGTCCTTGAACGGCTTGCAGCCGAACGTGTTGGGCACGCCCGCCTTCATGTCGAACAGGTCCTTGATCGCGATCGGCAGTCCGAGCAGGGGTGGATGCTCCCGTTTGCCGGTAAGAGCCGTCTCCGCGTCGCGCGCCTTCTGCCTGGCCTCGTCAGCGAGCACCAGCACGTAGGCGTTCAGCTCCTTGTTCAGCCGCCCGATGCGCTCGAGAAAGGCGTCCACGACTTCGACCGGCGACAGGTCGCGCCGCCCGATGCGCGCCAGCAGCTCTGTTGCGGGCATGAACGCGAGCTCGTCGTGAACCTTCATCTCGTCACCTCCCTCGTGACCGCCGCCAGCGCCCGCTCGACCAGAGGCGCCACCACCTCAGGCCCCTCGGATGTGATCCGCCGAGCGGGGAACAGGGAAGAACCCATCGCCACCGCGACCGCTCCAGCCTTGAGGTAGGCGGCCGCATTTTCAGGCCCGATGCCGCCCGTCGGCACCAGGCGCGCCGCTGGAAACGGCTGCAGCAGAGCCGCCATGTAGGCGGGGCCGGTCGGCTCCGCGGGGAACAGCTTCAGCAGGTTGGCGCCAAGCCGCAGCGCGAGGTCGACCTCCGAGGGCGTGAACACCCCGGGCAGCATCGTGATGCCGGCGCGCTGGGCGGCCTGGACAAGGTCCGGGTTGAGGCCTGGCGCCACCAGGAACTGCGCTCCGGCGGCGACCGCGGCTTCCAGGTCCTTCGTGTGGCGGACGGTGCCGGCGCCGATCAATGCCCCGGGCCGCGCCGCGCGCAACCGCTCGATGGCCATGGCGGCGCTAGGCAGCGTGAACGTGACCTCGACGGCCTCGAGGCCTGCGTCGATCGCGCGTGTGCCGGCCGCCACCGCGAGATCGAGATCGTCGAGGCGGACGATGCCGATGAGCCTCGACGAGACGAGTCGATCGGAGCTCACCGACCCACCTCGCGGCCCTCGCTCGCGATCAGCGCGCTGACGTCGGCGGCGTTGAGCCTGAACAGGTCGCCGCGAAGGCTCATCTTCAGCGCGCTCATCGCCAGCCCGCGCTCGAGCCCGAGCTCGAGCGAGCCGTCGACCAGGCCCCACACGAGGCCGGCGGTGAACGCGTCGCCCGCGCCCACGCGGTCCACCGTGTCGACGCGGTGGCCAGGGCGCTTGACCGAGCCTTCCTTGTTGACCGCCACGGCGCCTTCGGTGCCGAGAGTCAAGACCACCGTCTCCACGCCGAGCTCCGAACGCAGGTGCGAAGCGGCTTTCTCGCCGCTGCCCTGCACGCTGAACAGGTCGCGCGCGTCCTCCAATGTGCAGATCACGACGTCGGCCATCCCCGCAGCCACCCTCGAGGCGTTCGCCGCGGCCTCGATGCCCCACAGCTTCTGCCTGTAGTTGACGTCGAATGTGACCCTGGCTCCTTGCTGCCGGGCCTCCCTCATCGCGCGCTGCGCGATCTCGGCGCACGAGGCGGAAAGGCCGAGAGTGATGCCGGAGACGTGCAGGAACTGCGTGTCGGCCACGTGCCGCCAGTCGAAGTCGTCGACCGATGCGCGCGCCATCGCCGAACCTGAACGGTCGTAGGTCACGCTGATGGGACGCGGGGCGGACGCGAGCTCGACGAAGTACAGCCCGAGCCGAGCGTTCGGCACCCAGCGCACGAGGGACGTGTCAACGCCGCCGGCAGTCAGCGCGGTGGCGACGCGGTGGCCGAGTGGGTTGTCGGGCAGAGCTGAGACCCACGCCGACTTCAGCCCGACCCGCGCCGCGGCGTACGCGACGTTGGCCTCGGACCCCGCGACGTGAACCTCGAGCGCAAGCGCGTCCTCGATCAGGTCGCCCGCACGCACCGACAGCCGCAGCATGGCCTCGCCGAGCGTGACCAGCTGGTGATGCACGCCGTTAGCAGGCTGCTGAAAAAGTGATCGTCGGATCTGCGACGCCCATTTCGGCCCAGGCCGGCGTCGGCTCCTGCGCTCCTCGCTCAGGTATTTCCAATACGTTCGCTCCGGTGCTCGTCGCCTCCTTGGCCTGGGCCGCCTGTGCGCCGCAGCTCTCGACGCCCTTTTTCATCATCCTGCTAGAAGTAAGTCATGACGGCGTCGATCACGCGGTAGCTGTCATCGACCAGCGGGATCAGCCGCCACTTGTCGAAGGCCGTGCATGGATGCGAGATACCGCACCCGACGAGATCGCCGACTTGCAGATCCTCGGCGCCGTCCAGGCGCAAGTAAGCGTGCTGGTCGTTGGTGTTGAAGATGCTCGCCGCATGCTCGAACTTGCGAGGCGCGTCGTGTCCTCTCTTGATGTATCGGGGCACGGGGAGATCCATGTCGTACGGCACATCGCGCTTGCCGAACCCGAGCAATGCGAGGCCGGGCTCCGGCATCGACAGCGCCACGCCCCAGACCTCGAAAGCCTCCGCAAGCGGGTCTGTGCCAGCCAGCCGCGAGCCGAAGGGAGTGACCTCGTTGTAGTGCGCGGCGTCGTGTGTCAGGTAGCAGCCACTGCGCAGCACCGGCCGCACGGGTCGCGACAGCTGCCATGGGCCACCGAGCCCGGCGATGACGCGATCGAAGAATGCACTTCCGCCGGCGGTCAGGACTATCTCATTGGCCTTCGCGAAGTGGCCGCTGGAATCAAGCTCCGATGTCAGCTTCCGGATCCGCGACAGCAGCACGTCGACCAATCCCAGCGACGCCTCCAGGCTCTCGCCGTGGATGATGCCCTCGAACGCCTCGACGCCGGCGAGCGTGACATGCGAGGAGGCCTTGATCGCCCGCGCGACCTCGAGGGCCTGCTCCTCGGTCCGGCAGCCGGTGCGCCCGCCGGCGAGGCCAAGCTCCAGCAGCACCTTGAAGCCCGGCGCTCGATCAAGCGCTTTCACGGCCGCCACCGAATCGACAAGGCAGTAGAAGTCGAACTCGGCGTCGCGCTTGATCTCGGCCGCGACCCAGTCGATCGAAGCCTCCTCGACGAGCTCGTTCGCGAGGATGATCCTGTCGGCGCCGAACTCGCGCCACAGCCGGACCTGCCAGGTGGTCGCGGCGGTGATCGCCCACGCGCCTGCCGCCAGCTGACGCTGCACCAGCTGCGGAGCCATCGAGGTCTTGGCGTGCGGCGCGAGCGAGAAGCCCGTCCGCGCGCACAGAGCAGCCATCTCGTCGACGTTGTGCCGCAGAGGGGACTCCTTGAGCAGCATGACCGGCAGCATGAAGTCGCCTCCAAGCGCGTTCCAGCCCTTCTCGCGCACGCTGCGCACCTTCACGGGCGGGCCGGGCGGGAACGACTTGTAGCGCCAATCGATCACCTCGTCCAGGGGGCGGTCGAGGTCGAGCGACTGCGTCTTCGAAGTCGATGCCATCGGTTACGCCATCTCCGCCAGCGCGTCCTGCGCGTTCACGACGCGACCGTACTTCATCGCCAGCGTCTGCAAGCTCGCTCGGTGGAGCTCTGGCGCGTAAGACGAAACGGCGTCGGCCACGACGGCCGCCTGGAAGCCCTCGTGGAACGCGCCTCGCGCCGTGTCCTCCACGCAGATCTGCGTGACCGTGCCCGAGATGAGCACCGTGTCGACGTTGCCGGCGTTCAGCAGGTCGGTCAGGCGCGTGCGGTGGAACGCGTTGTAGCCGTACTTGTCGAGCTGGTGCTCGCCAGGCCGCGGCTCGAGCTCATCGATAACGGCGATGCACTCGCGCTCGCCCTCGACGTCCCCGTATGACCGCATGAACCCAGGCCAGCAGCAGCAAGTCGGAGGCGCGATGACCTCCGACCACTTCCACATCAGCGTCGGCTCGGGCCCGGCGACGAAACGCGTGAACACGACGGGCCGTTTGCGCTCCCGGAACCACGCCAGGAGCTCCTGGTTCACCTCGATCGTCTCCCGGGCGTCGGGAACCTCGAGCGGCGCGCCGACCCGGACGAAGTCATTCTGCATGTCGACCACGATCAGGGCCGACGTGTCCCGGCGCAGCTCGAAAGGGACTGGGGCGCCGTTGCTCATGTCCGGCCTGAAGGTAACATCCAGCGATCGAGACCACGGCATTCGCGTTCGCCACCGATCTCATGGACGAGGGCATGGACGCCGTGCTGGACAACGTCTCGGAGCGAGCCGGGCTGGGTGGGATAACGATGGCTGCCGCCTACCACCACGGGAGGGACGTCTTCCCGCACAACCCGGCGCGCAAGGTCCACTTCCTGGAAGGCGGCACCGTCTTCTTTCGACCCGACCCGACTCGCTACCAGGGCAGGGTCCTGCAGCCGCTGGTCAGCAAGCTGGCCCAAAAGAGCGATGTGCTCGCGGACCTCTGCCATGACGCGGCCGCCCGCTCGCTCCGCGTCCGTGCCTGGACCGTCTTTCTCCACAACTACGCGCTCGGCGAGGCGCACCCAGAGTGCGCGAGCCGCAACGCGTTCGGCGACGCCCACCTGACCGACCTCTGCCCGAACAACCCGCAGGTTCGTGCGTATGCCGCGGCTCTTTCCGCGGACATCGCGTCGAAGGGCGTGAACGCGGTCGTCGCGGAATCGCTGCACTTCCATGGGCTCGAGCACGGGTTCCACCACGAGCGCTACTTCATCGAGCTCGGGCCGCTCGGCCGCTACCTCCTCGGGCTGTGCTTCTGCGAGCACTGCCTCGCCGCGGCGCGGCGCGACGGCGTGGACGCCGGGCGGTTGCATCGGGAGGCGCGCGTCGAGATCGAGAACCGCTTCGCCACACAGCCGGACCTCGAGCCTGAGGATCTTGACAGGGCGGATCTCGGGTCGTTCGCGGGCGGCGAGCTGGGTGGCTACCTGGAGAGTCGAAGCAAGTCCGTCGCCTCGCTGGTGGCCGAATGCGCCGAGGCCGCGAAGGTCGAGGGCGCCGATTTCGCTTTCATCGACCTGTCCGGCGCCATCAAGGGCTACGCGACCGGCCGCCCGCAGGGCGCCGCCGCGCCCGCGATCGCCTGGCAGTTCGGGATCGACGTCGGTGCGGTGGCGAAGGCCTGCGGCCAGGTGGAGGCGATCGGCTACGCCGCCGACCCCGAGCGGCTGAAGCTCGACCTGGCAGCGTACCGCTCGATCATCGGGCCGGATCGCAAGCTGTCCGTGATCATGCGACCCATGGCGCCTGACTGCGACTCTGCGGACAACCTCGCGCGCAAGCTCGACGTCGCTCGCGCGGCGGATTGCGTCGAGGCCGGCTTCTACCACTACGGATTCATGCGCCTGGAGTCGCTCGACCTGATCCGCGAAGCGTCAGGACCGGCCGACCACCCTACCCGCTAGCTCGCCGGTCGGCGCTCCATTCGCGACGGCGGCGCGGCCGTTGACCAGCACATGCGCGATGCCGGCCGGGCTCACGCGCCCGTTGTCCCACGTGCTGCGGTCGGCCAGGGTGGCCGCGTCGAAAACCGTGACGTCCCCGGCTCGGCCGCGCTGAAGGACCCCACGGTCGCGCAGCGAGAACCGTTCGGCCGGCCGTCCCGTCACCTTGTGCACCGCCTGCTCCAGCGTCAGCGTGCCGTCGCGAACGTACTCGCCAGCGATGCGCGCGAAGGTTCCGTAGCCGCGGCGGTGCGGACGGCTGCCCATGTAGATGCCGTCGGTGGAGCCGATATAAAGGGGATGGGCCAGCGAACGCTTGATGATCGCCTCGCCCGGGATCGACTGCGGCCAGTGATAGATCGCGAGCGCGCGGCCGGCGTGACTCGACAGCAGGTCGAACATCGCATCCACGTCTTGCTGTTGCGACTCGCGGGCGAGCGTCCCGAGCTGCTTGCCCTCCAGCTGGCCGCCGGACTCGACGCAGCTCAACGTGATCGCCCCACGCTCGGCGATTCGCGCCGCGGTCTCGTCGCGCAGCCGGGCGCGCTGCGCGGGATCGTCAAGCCGGTGCATCGACGCCTCGTAGCCGCCGGCCTGCGCCCACTCGGGCAGCATCATCAGCAGGTGCGTGCAGGCCGCCGTGTACGGGTACATGTCGAAGCTGACGTCGACGCCCGATGCCTGCGCTTGGTCCAGCAGCCGCGCGGCGGTGTCGTCGACAGCGAGGTGGGAGATGTGCACCTTCACGCCTGACTGCTTGCCGATGTCGAAGCTCTCGCCGCATCCTCGCTCCAGCCGGACCCAGTAACCGCGCTGGTGCGGCGCGTACACGCCGCCGGTCGCCGCGACCAGCTTGCACAGCTCGACCAGCTCGGACAGGGGCGAAAGCGCGCCCGGCTGGTACTCGAGGCCCGCGGCCATGCCCACGGCTCCGGCGTCCAGCCACTCGGTGAGGGCGCGCTTCATAGCCGTGAGCTGGTCGTCGGTCGGATCACCGCCGTCCCATCCCATCGCGGCGACCTTGATGGCCAGGTGCGGCGCCTGCGGCGCGAGGTTGCTGGGGATGCGGCCGCGGAACATCGACAGGTAGTCCGCAACGGTGGTCCAGTCCCAGCCGATGTCGGGGTCGCCGTAGAAGACCTGCAGGTAGTCCTTCACCTCGCGCAATCGCCGTGGTGGCAGTGGCGCCCAGCTGAAGCCGTCGGGCGACGTGAGCTCGGTGGTGACGCCATCGAGTACGCCGGCGAACTGGTCGACGCCGCCCAGCCGGGCCAGCTCCGAGTGCACGTGGACGTCGATGAAGCCGGGGGCGACGATCAGACCGGTCGCGTCGATGACCTGCTTTGCGCCGGCGCCGTCGATGCGGTCGACCGCCGCGATGCGGTCTCCGGCGATGCCGACATCGAGCCGGGCGCGAGGCGAGCCGGTGCCGTCCACGACCTCGCCGCCCCTGATCAGGACGTCGAACTCCATTTAGCAGGCTGCTGAAAAAGTAGTCGTCGGATCTGCGACGCCCATTTCGGCCCAGGCCGGCGTCGGCTCCTGCGCTCCTCGCTCAGGTATTTCCAATACGTTCGCTCCGGTGCTCGTCGCCTCCTTGGCCTGGGCCGCCTGTGCGCCGCAGCTCTCGACGCCCTTTTTCATCACCCTGCTAAGTCTCGAGTTTCTCGTCTTTGGCTTCGGTCAGCAGCTCGCGGGTCATGCGGTAGTTGCCGGCCAGCAGCCCGCCGTCGACAGTGAGGACGGTGCCCGTGATCCACGCGGCGTCGTCGGAGGCGAGGAACATCGCGGCGTTGGCGATGTCCTCGGGCTCGCCCACGCGCCCGAGCGGATACCACTTGACCAGCCGCTCGAAGACCACCGGGTCGCGGTCGATGCGCTCCTGCCAGATCGGCGTGCGGATCGTCCCCGGCGCGATCGCGTTGCAGCGAATGCCGTGGTGCCCGTAGCGCACTGCGATGCCCTGCGTCAGGTTGATCACGCCGGCCTTCGCGGCGCTGTACGCCTCGTTGCCCAGTGCGGAGAGGCCGTTGACCGAGGTGATGTTGACGATGACGCCGCCGCGCCGGTCGATCATCGAGGGCAGCACCGCCTGGCTGCAGAGAAACACGCTCTTCAACACCACCGAGACGTCGCGCTCCCACGTCGGCTCGTCGATCTTCAGGACATCGTCGCCATCGGCGATGGCCGCGTTGTTGACGAGCACGTCGACGGGACCGAGCTTCGACGCGACCTCCTTCATCATCGTCTTCACGTCGGCGCCTTTGCTGACGTCGGCTCGGACCGCGTGGGCGGTGCCACCGATCTCGGCAGCCACCTCCCGGGCTTTGTCGCCTTTCCAGTCGATGACCGCCACCTTCGCGCCTTCGGCCGCGAACTTCTGAGCCATCACGCGGCCGATGCCGGAGCCGCTGCCGGTGACGACCACGACGCGGTCTCGGAAGCGCATCCTGCCGGCGACTACGAAACCAGCGGCAGCACGACACGGCTTGGGTGCGCCAAGTCGTGCAGCACCGTCTGGATGCCGACCCGCCGGTCGCTGAGCTTCTCGGTGCCGACCGGGTTGCCCGTGTTCAGGTTTCGGTCCCAGTGCGGGAAGTGGCTCGACGCCACCTGCACGCGGACCCGGTGGCCGGCCTTGAAGACGTGTGCGCAGGTGCCGACATCGAGCGCGAACTCGGTCACGTTGCCCGCGGGGATGGGCCGGGCGCGATCGGTGCCGCCGGCGAAGCGAGCGCGCTGGATCGTCTCCTGGATGTTGATCGAGCGTCCCGACGGGTCGACGTCGCACACCTTCACGACCCAGTCGGTGTCGGGCTGGTTGGTGGCCGCGAACACGTGAGCAGTGCCCATGGGCGCCACGAAGTCCAGGCAGCACGAGCGGCCGCCGAAGCTCACGTTGGGCGTGGCGGGGTCGTAGGAGTAGGTGTCAGGCGACTCCGACGAGCCTGGCGTCTCCTCACTCAGGTAGCCGTCGCCGCTGATCGAGTTGGCGCGCGAGTGCGCGCGCAGGTGGAGCTGCCACTGGGTGGACTTTGGCGGCCAGTCCTCGAAGCCCTGCCAGCGGTTCGCGCCCGAGATGAAGGCCGCCACCCGCGGTCGCTTCGGCGGGTCGCCGTCGCGCAGCCACTGGTCGAAGAACTCGAGCTGCGTGGCGTCGACGCGGTTCCGTCCCTCGGGGCCGAAGTCGACGTCGCCGAAGGCCGGCATCCACGGCATGTGGTACCAGGGCCCGATCACCATGCGCGCCTCGTTCGCGCGCGGCCCGCGCCGGAAGCCAGCGTAGTTGGTCATCGTGCCCTCGAGGAACACGTCATAAAGGCCGCCCACCGCCATGGCAGGCACGTCTATGCTGTCGAGCTTGTCGGTGACGTCCCACTTCGACCAGTAGGCGTCCTTGGTCTCGTGCTGCAGCCAGTCGCTGAAGAAACCGCCCGGCGTGCCTGGGGTGAGGTTCGGGATGGCCGACAGCGGCAGCCACCAGTAGTAGTCGTTCATCTTGGCGTACATGGCGGCGAGCGTCGGCTCGAGGTCGGGATCGCGCCGCCGCGCGACGTCGTCGGCGAGGAATGTCGCCCACGAGGCGTTGAACGCGAGCGCGAACGCGCCGTTGTTGTAGGCCCAACCCTCGTACAGGTCGGGGCTCGTCATCGCCGGGACCATGCAGCGGAGTCCGTCGTGCTTGCGCGCCGCGATCTGCAGCTGCGTGTGGCCTGGATACGAGAAGCCGTACATGCCGATGCGGCCGTTCGAGAACGGCAGAGAGCCGAGCCACGCCATCGTGTCCTCGCCGTCGTCGCCCTCGTGCTCGAACGGCGTGAACTCGCCTCCCGAAGCCCAGCGCCCGCGCACGTCCTGGACCACCGTCGCGTAGCCCTGGCGCGCGTACCAGGACGGGTGCGCGTAGCACAGGTCCTCGCCCTGGCTCTTGTCATAGGGGAGGCGGATGAGCAGCACCGGATGCTTGCCGCCGCCGGCCGGCCGCCACACGTCGGCCTTCAGCACGGTGCCGTCGCGCATCTTCGCCTCGAGCGTCTCGGAAACGATCGTCTCGCTCATCACCTTCATAGGATTCCGTGCTCCTTGAACACCGCACGAAGGTTCGCGCCCTTGCGCAGGATGTCCCGCATCACGTCCTCGCCTGACACCTTGTCGAAGGCGAGACGTATCACCTCGTCCTCGACGTCGCGCGGCACCACCACCACGCCATCCTCGTCCGCGAGCAGCAGGTCGCCGTTGGAGACGGAAACGCCCGCGACCGGGATCGTGCCGCGGATCGCGATCACCTCGAGCCGGCCCTTGGAGTCGGCGGGCGACAGGCCCCTTGCGAACACAGGGAACTTCATGTCGGCGATGCCCCAGCTGTCGCGGCTGAGCCCGTCGAGCACCACGCCGCGCCCACCTTTCGCGCGGGTGTGCGTGCTGAGCAGCTCGCCCCAGATGGCGGCGTTGGCGCGGCTCTGCACCGCGCCGACGACGACCTCGCCCGGCTCGATGCCGTCGAGCAGCTCCATCAACTTTTCGTAGGGGTTGTCCGGGAGCTTGCTGACCTCGACCGCGAGCATCGTGGCGGCGCGGCCGGCGACCTTCGCGCCGTTGTACAGCGGCCGCACCTCGTGGTCCAGCACCTGCTGCCGGTAGCCGTGGTCGTCGAGGATGTCGGCGAGCACCGACGAGTAGAGGTGCTCCGCGATGCGATCGAGATACGCGGCGTCGTAGCTCATCGGGCCGCGGACTTCGCCTTCAGCGCCTGAGCCAGTTTCGCCGCCTCGTCGATCACCGCGGCCTGGTGCGGCTGCAGGTTCTGGCCGCCCATCCCGGCGAGCAGCGGCAGCAGCGGGTCGTCGAGGCCGGTGCGCACGCCGGCGAGCTCCTCCATGATCGCGAGCCCGCAGTAGGGGACGTACGCAGGTGAGTAGCCGCCTTCGTGGCATGCCATGAGGCGCCCGCCGCAGACATCGCGCGCAGTGGCCAGCATGATCTGGGTCAGCTGCCGGTAGCCCTCGCTCGTCATCATCATCGAGGCCAGCGGGTCCATCGCGCTCGCGTCGAGACCCGACGCGACGATGATCAGCTCCGGGCCGAAGCTGCGCAGCGCCGGCGCGACGACCTTCTCGAACGCCGCGACATATGCGCCCACGCCCGAACCCGCGGGCAGCGGGACGTTGATGTTGAAGCCTTGGCCCGCGCCGGAGCCGGCGTCGGTGATCGCGCCGGAGCCCGGCGGGAAGTTGTTGTCCTGGTGGATCGAGATCGTGAGCACGTTCGGGTCGGAGTAGAAGGCGTGCTCGGTGCCGTTGCCGTGGTGGACGTCCCAGTCGACGACCGCCACGCGCGACAAGCCGCGGGCCAGGCGCGCGTGCTGCACCGCGATCGCGACGTTGGCGAAGATGCAGAACCCCTTGCCGGAATCGCGCTCGGCGTGATGGCCTGGAGGCCGCACTAGCGCGTACGCGTTGTCGACCTTGCCATCGAGCACCGCGTCGACCGCGGTCATGCAGCCACCCGCGGCCAGCAGCGCTATCTCGTACGAGCCGTGGCCGAACGGCGTGAGGTCGCCCGCGTCGCCGCCGAGCGCGTCGCTCTCGCGCTTGATGCGGGCGACGTACTCGGGCGTGTGCAGGCGGAGGATCTCCTCTTCGGTCGCCGCGCGCGGCTTGAGCGGCACCAGGTGGTCAAAGAGGCCGCTGACCTCGACCAGGTTTTTGATCCGGCGCTTGCCCTCCGCGCTCTCGATGTGCGCGAAAGGCTGCACGGAGAGACCGGCGGGCATGACCCACGCCGATGTGCCGGTGTCGTGCCACATGTACAGCTCGTCCCAGACCAGGCCTGTGGTCACAGCTCCTTCTCCACGTCATGTGGCGCCGTCGGACTGACCTCGACGTGCACCGGCGCTCCCTCCGGCGCCAGGTACTTGTCATACAGCCCGCGAACGACCGGCCACAGGCCCTGCGGAGCGAACACGGCGATGACGGCGATGATGAGGCCCAGCAGGAGCTCGCGGTAGTCGCCCAGCGCGACCAGGTACTGGTCGAGGGCGATGACGATGCCGGCCCCCAGGATGGGCCCGCCGAAGGTGCCCCAGCCGCCGATCACGATCATCGCCAGCAGGTCGATGATGCGCGGGAAGTCGAAGATCGTGGTCGAGATGCCGCCGTTGTAGTGCGTCGCGTAGCCACCTGCGAGACCGGTGAAGAACGCGCTGATGACGAAGAGCAGGAGGCGGATCCGGAACTGGTTGATGCCGCGGCTCACGCCATACGTCTCCGAGTCACGCAGCGCCGTGACCGCGACGCCGAGCGGCGAGTGGATGACGCGCCAGATCACAAACGTCGCGATCGCGAACATGAACCCGGCGACGTAGTAGAGGTAAATGGTGCGCTGGTCGCCGATCACGTTGTTGCCGAACGAGAAAGTCTGCACCGTCACGAGGCCGTAGCCGCCGCCGCTGATGAAGCGTGGCCCGGTCACCGTGAAAACTCGCGCGAGCTCGTGGAAGGCCAGCGTCAGGAGCACGACGTACACGCCGCGCAGGCGCAGAGTGGGCAGGCCTATGCCCAGCGCCGCAATGGACGCCACCAGCGGTGCGAACAGCACGGCCACGAATGGGTTCCAGCCAAGGCTGTGCACGAGCACGCCCGACGTCCAGCCGCCCACCGCGAACAGCGCCACCTGCGCGAAGGAATAGATGCCGCCGTAGCCCATGATCAGGTTCCACGACTGCGCAACGACCGCCTGGATGAAGAAGAGGATCAGCAGAGTGATCAGGTAGGTGCCGATGTCGAGCCGGACGAGCACGAACGGGAGCACGATCCCCACCAGCACCGTGCCGCCGATCGCATACAGCGGCACCCGCCTCCACGGCGCGGCTGACTCGTCCAGCGCAGGTCTCGCCGGAGCCACCGCGGCCGCTGTCGACGCGTTCACAGCCTGCGCACTTCGCCGATGCCGAACAGGCCGTTGGGTCGGAGGATCAGCATCAGGATGATCAGCACAAAGACGCCCGGCTGAGCCCACGCGACTCCGTAATACACCTCGACGAACGACTCGAAGATGCCGAGCACGAAGCCCGCCACGAGCGCGCCGCGGATGCTGCCGAGGCCGCCGAAGATGGTGACGATCAGGGCCTGGATCATCGGGTTGAAACCCGAGTTCGGGCTCAGGAAGAAGAATGGCGAAAGTAGGACGCCGGCGACGCCCGCGAGCGCGCCGCTGATGGCGATGACCGTGCCGTACGTGCGCTCGACCGGGATCGACATCAAGCTCGCCGCCTCCTGCTGCTGCGAGACCGCGCGGATCGCCATTCCGTGCCGCGTGTAGGTGAGGTAGAAGTACACAACCGCGAAGAGGGCCAGCGAGGTGCCGATCACCAGCAAGCCCTGGTTGGTGATCTGCACGCCCGCGACGATGAAGTAGCCGGACAGCACCGCCGGCACGACCTTGTACTCAGGGTTGAAGATGAGGAGCGCGGCAGCCGAAACCGCGATCGAGATTCCAACTGTGGCGATGATCGTCGCGTTGTCGAAGCCAGGCTTGCCGAGCACCGGCCTGATGAATCCGACGTGCATGGCGTAGGCAAATGCCGCGGCGGCCAGTACGCCGATCGGGAGCGCCACCAGGATGGGCAGATGAAGGCTGGAGGTCACCCAGTAGGCCGCGTAAGCACCGACCACGAAAATCGCGCCGTGGGCCAGGTTGAGCAAACGGACCGCACCCCATACCAGCGTCAGCCCGAGCGCCATCAGCCCGTACACCTAACCAAAGAGGATTCCTCCCCAGACTGCCTGCACGGCCTGGGTCATCCGAGATAGCTCTCCAGCAGCGCTTTGTCCTGCAGCATTTTCTCGGCCGGGCCCTCCCGCACGAGCACGCCTGTCTCCAGCAGGTAGACGCGGTCGGCCAGTCCGGCGACGTGGTTCGCGTTCTCGTCGGCAAGGAGAATCGCCATTCCCGACTCTTTGACCCGGCGGATGCTGGCGTAGATCTGCTCAGTCGTTAAGGGAGCCAGTCCCAGGGAAGGCTCGTCGATGAGCAGGATCTTCGCCTTCGACATCAATCCTCGGCCGAGTGCGAGCATCCGACGTTCGCCGCCAGAGAGCGTCCGGGCGAGCTGGCGCCCGCGCTCCTTCAGCCAGGGAAAGAGTTCGTACACACGCCCCAGGCGCTGGTTGCGTTCGCTCCACGTCGCCCTCTGGTAGGCGCCCATCACGAGGTTCTCGAGCACCGTCATATCGGGGAACAGCAGGTCGCCCTGCGGGATGTGAACCACGCCCGCCGCGGCAATGACGTCGGGTCGCCACCGCGTGATCTCCCTCTCGTCGAGCAACACCGATCCCGACCTCGGAGGGAGCAGGCCCGTGATGGCGCGCAGCAGGGTGGTCTTGCCGTGGCCGTTGGGCCCGAGCACGATGACGCCCTCGCCGTCCTTGACCGTGAGGTCGATGCCGTGCAGGACTTCGCTGCCCGCGTAGCCCGCCGTGAGCCCTTTGACCTCAAGCATCGGGGGCCTGCGGATCCGGTGCCAGCGGTCGCTGCACGCCGAGGTAGACCTCAATGACCTTCGGATCGCGAAGCACCTTCGATGGAGGGCCTTCCGCGATCTGCTGCCCGTGGTGGATCACCAGTATCCGATTCGCGAGGGCTTGGACCGCCTTCATCACGTGCTCGATCATCAGGATCGTCACCCCTGTACGCGCGACGGTACGGATGAGCTCGATCATCTGCGAGCGCTCGGCCGGGTTCAGGCCGCCGACCGGCTCGTCGAGAAGCAGGAGCTGCGGCCGCATCGCGAGCGCGGTAGCGAGCATGAGTCGCTTTCGGGCGAGCACAGTCAGCTGACCGGCAAGCATGCGCTGGCGGCCGGCGAGCCCGCAGAGGGCGAGTGCGTCCAACGCGAACTCCCGCGCCTCGGTTTTGAACCAGAGCGTGGGGTGCTCGG
>VBIA01000040.1 GCA_005879985.1 Chloroflexota bacterium
ATGCCGAGGTGCACGACCAACAAACGCTCCTCGCCCAGGGCGATGAGGATGTACTTCCCGCGGCGCTTGACGGACTCGATGCGGCGCCCCGCTATCAGGTCGGCGAAAACCTCCGGCTCGGGGTGACGCACGATGGTTGGAAAGCGCAGCTCGCAGCTGACGATGGTCCGCCCCACCAGGTGCGGTCGCAGGTCGGACGCGATCGTCTCGACCTCGGGAAGCTCGGGCACATCAGAAAGGCTAGGGGTTGCCGAGCATGCCGATGAGCGAGACCGGGAACGGCAAACATGCGGTGCACGCAGGCTGGACGCTGACGCCGAGATCTTTGAAGGTCGACGGGCTGGCCACCGGGACGATGCCCAGCTTCTGCCCGCCCTTGAGCGCGACCACGCTTTCGTTTCCGAACCAGCCGAGGAGGTAGATGGTCGAGCCCGGGGCGGTGACGTTCGCCGGTGACGAGCCGCCGCGCAAGAAGATCTGCGACTTGTCCCCGTTGAGCGACACGCCGCCTCCGTTGGGGGAAAGCCTGGGCTCCTGCATGAAGCTGCCGGCCTGCGCCCACAGCTGCGATCCTCCCCGGGTGCGCACGCTGAACGACGTCCAGTCCGACCCGCCGCACAGGATCGTGCCGTCGTGGAGCTCGTCCCACGCCTGACATCCGGAGCCGCCGATCGTGTCCAGGTGCGTGCCGTCGGAGCCGAGGTGGATCAAGGGATTGCCCGTGTACTCGACACTCGGGATTCCGTTCTGCACGCAAACGACGCTGTTCAGGGTCGCGAGCTCGCCGTTGTCATCCCAACCCGCGATGAGCGTTGGACCGGTCGATGGAAAGTTGTGCCCGAAGTCTTTGTGCAGAACCTTCGTCGTCGGTCCGTTGGTAATCGCCGACTCCAGGTCGAGCGTCCATTGGCCTGACGGAGCGTATGGGTCAACTCCGAAGGCCGGTGTCCGGTTGACGACAGGCGGTGTGCTGAAGACGATTGCCACCAGCTTCTGGCCGTCAGGACTCACCGCGAACGAGAGGAACTGGTCCTGCGTGATAGGGAAGTTCGCCACGGTCGCCGTCGAGCCGTTGGCGTCGAGCTTGTGGATGGCGCCGGCGCTGTCGGCGAAGAAAACCGCACCGGCCGCGACGCGCACCGCCGGAGGTGGGATGGGAACGCAGCCCACCATTAACGGGTTTGCCGGAGGAGAGAAGTCGGCGTTGGCAGCGATCTTTCCGGCGGCGTCGATGAGCTCGACGGTCGCCTGCGGTGGGTTCGAGTTCTTTTTGCGAACGTAAACCACCATGAGAGCGGCGGTCGGTGGCGACGACTGCCCGGACGCCGAGGCCGACGATGAAACGAGAGGGCTCGGCGAGCTCTTGCTCCCGACCGACGACGAGCCACAGGCCGGGATCACGACCGCCATCACGACGGCGACGCACACCACCCTCTTCATGGCAGTGCGGGTTATAACGCTTTTAGGCCCGGACGACCGCCAGCTTTTTCATGTCGGCCCAGTTGGGTCCGACCTTGGCCTCGACCTCGATCCCCGTTTCCAGCTCGTACGCGCCGGTCATGATGCGCGGCACCGTCTCGGCGAACCGGTCGACCTCCCCCTGCGGCACCTCGAACAGCAGCTCGTCATGCACCTGCAGCAGCATGCGGCCCTCGACATGATCCGCCTCGATCTCGCGGTGCAGGCGGACCATCGCGATCTTGATGATGTCCGCTGCAAGCGACTGCATCGGAAAGTTGATGGCCATGCGCTCGGCGGCGCTGCGCAGCTGAAAGTTCGGCGAACGCAGGTCAGGGATCGCGCGCCTGCGCCCGGTGGCGCTGACGACGAAGCCTTCCTCGCGCGCCTTCTGCCTCACGCCATCGAGGTATTCGCGCAGCTTCGAGTAGGTCGACCAGTACTCCTTTAGAAAGTCGCGCGCGACGTCGCCGCTGATCCCCAACTGCTGTGACAGCCCGTATTCGCCCTGGCCGTAGATCGATCCGAAGTTTGCGACCTTGGCAAGACGCCGCTGGTTGGGATCGACCGACTCGATCGGAACCTTGAAAACCGCCGCGGCCGTCGCCGTGTGAATGTCCTGACCCGCCGCGAACGCGGCCAGCATCTTCGGGTCGCCGCTCAGGTGCGCGGCAATGCGCAGCTCGATCTGCGAGTAGTCGACGGAGATGAGTACGTGCCCGGGCCGGCCCGCGCGAAACGCGCGACGGATGCGCTGGCCGAGGTCGGTGCGGATGGGGATGTTCATGAGGTTGGGGTTGGAAGACGAGAGCCGTCCTGTCGCGGTGCTCGCCTGGCCGAAGGACGTGTGCACGCGCCCGGTAAGGGGATCCACCAGCTGCGGCAGCGCGTCGACATACGTCGACTTGAGCTTCGACAGCTGCCGGTGCTCGAGGATCTCGGGGACGATGTCGTGCTTCTCTCGCAGCGACTCGAGCGTGTCGGCGTCGGTTGAATAGCCGGTCTTCGTACGCCTTCCGACAGGCAGGCGCAAATCCTCGAACAGAACCTTCGCGAGCTGCTGCGGCGCGTTCACGTTGAACTTCTGACCGGCCAGCTCCTCGATGCGCGACTCGATCGTCGAGAGCTGGAGGCCCAGCTCGTCCTGCATCTGCTTGAGGTACGGCACGTCGACGGCCACGCCTTCGGATTCCATGTCGGCAAGCACGCCCGCGAGCGGCAGCTCGATCTCGTGGAACAGGTAGTCCACGCCCAGGTTGCGCATCTCGGCCTCGAGGCGCGGGCGCAAGTTGAGGATCGCCTCCGCGCGCCGGGCAGCAAAATCCGCTGCCTCTTCGACAGGGACGGCCGACGGCTTGCGCGCGGCACGGCCGACGCCAAGCAGCTGCTCGGAGCTGACGAGCGCCACCTCGAGGAACTCGCGCGCAAGGTCCTCAAGACGCGGGTCGCGCGAGCCGGCGCCAAGGAGGTATGCGGCGAGGAAGGTGCTGAAGTCAAAGCGTCGCTTCCCGCCACCAAGAGAGCGCAGCGCCAGCTCGGTCTCCTTGGCGTCGTGACCGCTGACAGTGCGGTCGTCCAGCGTGCTGGCGACAGCGTCCATCGCGTCCTGCTTTGCCACGTAGAAGGTGTGCGCGCCGGTCGCGACTCCGAGCCCGAGCACTCGCGCCGAACGACCCGCGCCTTCGGTGAAGGTGAAGACACCCGCGTGTTCCGCGCCGTCGAGCAGGCTCGCCGCCTCGGCCGCCTCTTCGACGATCTTCAGCCCCGCCGGCTGGGGCGCGGGCTCGAACGCGAGGCTCGGCTGCACCGGCACCTGGTCAGGCGGCGGGAAGCGGCTCAGCAGCTGCCGGAACTCGAACCGGTCGAAGACGTCGCGCACGTGGTCGTAGTCGAAGCGGGTCCAGCGCGCGCCTTCGAGCTCGAGCTCCACCGGCACGTCGCGCACGATGGTGACCATCCGTTTGCCCAGCCGGATCTGGTCGGCGCTCGCCTTGATCGACGTCTTCAGCCGGCCCTCCGGCAGCTCGTCAACACGCTCCAGCAGCGCCTCCACCGATCCGAAGTCCTGCACGAGCTTGGCCGCGGTCTTGTCCCCCACCCCCGGCACGCCCGGGATGTTGTCGGACGTGTCGCCGCGCAGCGCCTTGAAGTCGATCAGCTGCGGCGGCTCGAAACCGTAGCGCTGCCGGACCTGGTCGGGGCCGTAGACGAACGTATCGGTGATGCCGCGCCGCGGGACCAGCGCCTCGACCGAGTCGGAGACGAGCTGGAGGCAGTCCAGGTCGCCCGACACGATCGTGACCGAGTGCCCCCTTTCCTCGGCGATCCGGGCAAACGTGCCGATGAGGTCGTCTGCCTCGTAACCCGGCAAGCCGTAGATGGGGATCGTGAAGGCGGTGAGCACGTCGCGCACCTTCTCGATCTGCGGGCGCAGGTCATCCGGCATGGCCCTCCGACCGGCCTTGTACTGCTCGTACTCCTGGGACCGGAAGGTGGGCGCGCCTACGTCGAAAGCGGCCACGGCGTATTCCGGCCGCGAGGCCAGGACGATGGCAAGCATCGATGTGAATCCGTACACGGCGTTGGTCACCTGCCCGTCCGACGTGCTCATCGGAGGCAGAGCGAAAAATGCCCGGTAGATGAGACTGTGAGCGTCGATCAGGACGACCCGTCCGCGCCTTCCTTTCGGCACGTTCAAATGGTACGGATGGCCGTATCAACACCCTTAACCGACCTGCGCGTTCAAATAGCGGGAGCTCAGAGGACCGAAGGCTAGAATGAACCCGAGGATGAAGAACCTCATCGAGGTGTCCGTCGACAGCATTCGGATCCATATGCCGACGGCTCAGCACCTGGTGATCCTCAAGGAGAAGGAAGCCGACCGCTACCTCCCCATCTGGATCGGCTCCTTCGAGGCGCAGGCGATCGCGGCCAAGATCTCGGGCAACTCAGTCGGCCGGCCGCTGACCCACGACCTCATGGCCAACGCGTTCGGTGACCTGGGTGTGAGCATCAAGCGCATCGTCGTCACGCGGCTCGCGGACCAGGTGTTCTACGCGCGCCTCTACGTCAAGCAGGACGGGCGCGACCTCGACTTCGACGCACGGCCATCCGACGCCATCGCGCTCGCGGTGCGCGCGGAATGCCCCATCTTCGTGGCAACCGAGGTGATGGAGTCGGCGGGCATCATCCCCGACGCGGACGAAGCCGACGACAAGGACAAGGGCGAGGTCCAGGTCGACGATGAACGCCTCGCCGTGTTCCGGGATTTCGTGAACAGCCTCGACCTACCGGAGCTGCCCGACGAGCCGGGCAGCAAAGACGAGCCCGGCGGCAAGCGCGGCCGCGGCTAGGCACCGCTAACACGCCCCTACACAACGACGTCGACCTCGGCATTCGCGTACTCATCGCGCTCGCCATCGGTCTGATCCTTGGGACCGAGCGCGAGTACAACGGTCATCCGGCCGGCATCCGCACGATGGCCCTCATCGCCGTTGGCTCGTGCATGTTCACCGCGCTCGGTCTCGAGCCGGTCTTCGGAGCTCGCGTCGATCCGACCCGCATCGCGGCACAGATCGTCACAGGCGTCGGCTTCCTTGGCGCCGGCTCGATCCTCCGACAGGGCGAATACGTGCGGGGCCTCACAACGGCGGCCTCCATCTGGGTTGTGGCCTCATTGGGGATGGCCGTCGGATTCGGCTATTTCTGGATCGCCATATTCACCGCGGCTGTGGTGCTCTTGACCCTGGTCGCCATCCGTCCCATCGAATCGCGTTTCTTCAAGGGACGCCGCAACCGCCGACTGTCCGACCCGCATTCGGACGAGCCCGGCTGATGACTGCACGCAGCGTCGCGATCGTCACCGACTCGACCGCGGACCTGCCACCGGCGCTCGCATCTTCGCGGTCGATCGCAGTCGTGCCGCTGACGCTCAACTTCGACGGACGCAGCCTTCTCGACGGCGTGGACATCACGCCCGGCGAGTTCTACCGCAAGCTTCCGTCAGCCGCGACGCATCCCACCACTTCGCAGCCCTCACCGGGTCGCTTCGCTGAGACGTACAACGAGCTGCTCGCGACGCACGACGCGATCGTCTCCATCCACATCTCCGAGAAGCTCAGCGGGACGTATGACTCGGCCAAGCAGGCCGCGGACATGACCGACCCGCAGCGCGTGTTCGTGGTCGACTCGCAGGTCGTCTCCATGTCGCTCGGGCTCGTCGTGCTTGGCGCCGCGTCGCTCGCCTCGGGTGGCGCGAACGCAGAGGCGATCGTCGAGAAGGTCGAGGCACTCCGGCCGTTCGTGCACACGTATTTCTCGGTCGCGACGCTCGAATTTCTGCGCCGCGGCGGTCGCATCGGCCGCGCGAGCGCGATGCTCGGCTCGGTCCTGCAGGTCAAGCCTGTGCTCTGCATCCGCGAAGGGGTGGTCGAGCCGCTGGAGCGCGTGCGAACTTTCGAACGCGCCCTCAACCGCATCATCGAGCTCGCAAAAGCTGTGGATCGGGGCAAAGGCGTGTGCGCGGTGGTGGGCCACGCCGATGCGGAGAAGGACGCGGAAAAGGTCGGCAAGGCGCTCGAGCCGATCGCCGAGACCCTGATGATCCAGCCGCTCGGGCCCGTCGTCGGCGCTCACGGCGGACCTGGGGTCGTCGGTGTCGGCTGCTACCCGGCGGACCTTCTGCCGCTCGGCATCAAGACGTCACGCACCGGAGCGTCCGCGCCCTAGACGCGCTTCCACCGGACGGATTCGGGCGCCACCAGCTTTTCGAGCTTGCCTTCCACCGCCAGCGCCTGCAGGTGCGCCAGGCCCTCTTGCAGCGCGAGGCGCTTCTCGTAAAGCTGCTCGCGCGGTCCCCAGAGCTGAAGCGCGACCTGCCAGCCGGTGAGCTCACCGTTGGACAGGATGCCCATCACGCGTTCCATGCGCTTGCGGTGATGAGCCGCCAGCATCTCGACGCGCCCTGCAGCGTCGCTGAACGGCCGCCCATGCGCGGGCAGGACCAGCCGCGGCGCGTAGGCGGCGAGCCGGTGCAATCCCTCGAGGTACTCGTGCAGCGGGTCCGGCGTGCTCTGCGGATGCAGGCCGATGTTCGGTGACAGCTCGGGCAGCATGTGGTCGCCGGCGAATAGAAGCCCTGACGTCGCCGAGTAGAGGCAGATGTGTCCGGGCGAATGACCCGGCGTCCACTCGACGCGCAGCTCCACACGACCCATGGTCAATGTCTCCGCACCGTCGAGCTGCACCGCGGGCTCGGCGGGAGCGACCAGCTGGGTCAGCGCGCGCTGCGAGTTGCTGAGCACATCGGCCTCCTCCGCGGGCACGCCGTTGACCAGCAGGTACTTGCGCACCTCGAGCACCAGGTGCTCGAGCTCGACATAGCGCGGGTTGACGAGCGGCACCTCGAGGCGGTGCAGATAAAGATCTGCGCCGTCGGGCCCGGCGAGAATGCCCGCGGCTCCATAGTGGTCGGGATGGATGTGCGTCACGACCAGCCTGCGCAGGCGCTTGCCGCCGAGGGATGCTATCGACGAATGAATGAGCTCAAGGGATTCGCCAGAGTTCATGCCGCAGTCGAGCAGGTCGATCTCGTCGCCGTCGACGAAGAGGAAAACGTTGACAAGGCCGTCCTCGAAGGGGATCGGCAGGCGGAGCTCGAAGATCCCTTCGGCGATCTCGTTCAGAACGGCCCCTGCGCTCAATTGTCGCGAAGCCTGCGCGCCGGTACCCGGCGGTACTCGGTAGTTCTAAGATGAAAACCGGGCGTGATCGCGCGTCGCCGTATCTTCGCTAGGAGGTCTTGATGTCTGACGTCCAGGTGACCCCCCAACAAATCTTCGACAGCATGCCGCAGGCGCTCGTGCCTGAGAAGGCAGGCAGCACCAAGGCGGTGATCCAGTTCGACCTTTCCGGCGACCAGGGCGGCAAATGGTGGGTGAAGATCCACGACGGGCAGGCCGAGTCGGGCAAAGGTGACGCGCCCGAGGCGCCGCAGCTGACGCTGATGGCAGACGCCATGGACTACGTGAAGATCTCCCTTGGACAACTGGACGGCACAGCCGCCTTCATGCAGGGTAAGCTGAAGATCAAAGGCGACATGGGCCTCGCCATCAAGATGGCGAGCCTGTTCCGCCGGCCCACCTAACCGAGCCTCTCACCCCACCGTTTCCCTCCCGCCAACCACGGGAGGGAGACGGGCTCAAGGCGCGGAGGAGGTCAATCGACACCGCCGCGCTTGCGTGGCGCCCCCCGTGGAACCCCCACCCAGTTACACATTGCCCGCGTGCATTTGTGGTCGCTTGAGTGACGGCCGGAGTGAATCCGGCCTTCCGGCGACCCGGGGTGCTAGGTGAGGAACTTCCACGTACTTAGGCGCGGGGCCATCGCGGCCTCCAGGTCGAGGTTTCCGGCCCCTGAGCGCAGCTCGAGGACGACGACGTGGGTTGCCGTCAGCGCGATCCGCCGGCCGTTCGGCAGCTTCATCGCCTCCTTGGCGTTGCCCCACGAGATCGTTTCCCCGGGCGACGGCGCGGGGTTGATGTTGCCCTGGATCCACTCCGACAGGCTCGTCGCCCCGCCCCGCTCGTACGTGTAGACGACCATCAAGCCAAACAGGC
>VBIA01000126.1 GCA_005879985.1 Chloroflexota bacterium
GGACTGCGAGGACAGCTATTTGCGGGAGTGGCTTACTCGTTGGTATAGCTGCCTCTTCAGCACTCTTCCTTCCGGTACTTCGGCTACGTAACCCGACGCGGCGATTCATGGAGGTCTCGATAACGGGTTACACGGTCGCCTCAGTATCGGCGGCAATTTTGGTCGCCGCGGCATTCGCCATCATCGCGGTCACCGTGCCACCGGTATGGCAACCTTTCTACCTGAAGGACTCAGCCCTCCGCGCCAAGGCTGGCACACGCCAGCGCCAAATACTCGCGGCCGATTTTCGCGGAGCCAGCTTGAGTACTGGGTTTCCAATTAGAGCTCCTCCCGCATCTGTGCTTCGCCAGGCCCATAGCATCATTGTGCCCCGGCGGCTTGATTGCGATAAGAAGCCGGTATCGCGACCGGGATGTGGCGTTCGCGCCACGCCCGCGGTCCTATTACTGGCTCGACTTCCGGACCCGCCTCACGCGCGAGCCGCCGTCTGCTAAGCCCAGGATCTCGCGCGTACGAGGCAAATTCGGCGACTCGAACATCTTCGCAGTCGGCCCCTCCTCGATGATTCGTCCCTTTTCCATCACGACGACGCGGTCAGCGCAGTTCCGCGCGAATTCCAGTTCGTGGGTGACGACCACCATGGTCATACCCTGCACCGCGAGGTCCGCCATTATGTCGAGGACCTCGCCCACCATCTCCCAGTCGAGGGCAGATGTCGGCTCGTCAAACAGGATGACGTCCGGCTTCATTGCCAAGGCGCGGGCTATGGCAACCCGCTGTTGCTGACCGCCCGACAGCGTTCTAGGTCGCGCTTCGGCAAACGCGTTCAAGCCCACACGATCCAACAGAGAGAGCGCGCGTTCCTTGGCGGCCTCCTTCGACAGGTGGAGCACTCGCCGCGGTCCAAGACTCACGTTCTCGCACGCCGTGAGGTGCGGAAAGAGCTCGAACTGCTGGAACACCATAGCCACATGCGTCCGGTACTTGGTTAGGTTGATCCGGTTTCGATTGCCGCGGCCGAGAGGCCACTCTCCAAAGAGCGTGCCGCGGAAGTAGAGCTGACCGCTCGTTGGTTCAACGAGCAGATTTAGACAACGCAGCAAGGTCGTCTTGCCGGAACCGCTCGGCCCCAGGATGCACACCGTCTCGCCTTTGCCAATCGAGAAGTCGACATCAGCCAGGACGGAGCTCTGACCGAAGTCTTTGCAAAGGGCCTTGGTCGCCAGGACCTGGTCAGCCATCAGCAGTCAGGCAGGTTTGACCATCCGGTTCACGAGCCGGCCGAGCGGCCCAACCTCGACCACCACCTCGTCGCCTGGCTTCAGCCACGGATGATCGGGCCGACCGTCGGCGACGCCCTCCGGCGTGCCGGTAAAGATGACATCGCCGGGGTCGAGGGTGAAATGCCGGCTGATGAAGCTGACCAACTCGGCCACGCTGAATATCATGTCGCCCGCGCTGGACGACTGGCGGACCTCGCCGTTGACCATGCAGCGAACCGACATCTGTGCAGGGTCGCCCGCCTCGTCGCTGCTGACGATCCACGGCCCAATCGGTCCGAAGTGATCCAGCGACTTGCCCAGGAGCCACTGGCTGCTCTGGGTCTGGAGGTCGCGCGCGCTGAGGTCGTTTCCATTGCAAAAGCCGAACACATGATCCATCGCGTTCGCCACAGCCAGATTTCGAGCTGTCCTTCCGATGACCACGACCAGCTCGGCTTCGTAGTCGTACTCAACCGCAATGTCGGATAGAGGAATGTCCTCATTGCATGCAGCCACCGCGTTTTGAAGCTTCGAGAAAATGATCGGCCGCTCTGGCGGCGTCGCGCCAGACTCGGCGGCATGGCGGCGGTAGTTCAAACCGATGCACACGACCTTGCCCGGCCGCGGTACGCACGGAGCAAATCGCACGGATGAAAGGTCAACGGGGCTTCCAGAGGCGTGAGGTCTGCGGCCGGCGAAGACATCTTCCAGGCTGATACCGGCATCGATGAACGAGTCGCCATGGCGGACGGCCAGCCGCGGGCCATCTGGTGTCACGTGGTGCATGAGAATCAAATGGTCGAACTCCCTTTCACCGTACTTGAGCCATCACACCCTGCGCGAACTCGCGCATCTGAGTGCTGAGGTGATCGATGTCGTGGTAGATGAACTTGAGTTCGAAGGCGCCGCAGCCCGCCTCGACGTAGCGCCGCACCTCGGCGTTGATGTCCTCCGGCGTGCCCACGAGCGATGTCGACCACGCCTGCGCGAGAAAGTCAGGATTCGCCTTGGCTAGGTCAGCGTGGGCCGGCACGCCTGAATAGTGCTCGTAGAGAGTTAGGAGTGTGCGCGCAGCCTGCTGGCGTGCCTTATCTCTCGTCTCGGCCACCGAGACTTCAATTTCCGTGGCCACCGTCAGCTCGGAAGGCTGCCGGCCCCGACGGCGCAAGCGCTCGTGCATGTCCGCGATCGACGCCGGTAATCTGTCGGGGGGAATTGATGACGTGATCCAACCCCCCGCATAGTCGGCCACCATTTCCAGGGACTTGTCGGTCGACCCTGCAATCCAGACCCGCGGGTGCGGTTTCTGCGAGGGCTTCGGATAGATCGTGGCTGGTGGAAACTTGATCAACTCCCCATCGAAAGCTGGCGCGTCCTCAGTCCAGATCGCCCGCATTGCCTCAAATGTCTCGCGCGTACGCCGGATCTTCTCCCCACGCGCAATCCCAAGCACCTCGAAGTCCTCGTTCAGCGTGCTCTTAGCGGAACCTTGGCCGATGCCCAGCTCAAGGCGTCCCCCGCTGAGCACGTCGATGCACGCCAGCTGCTTGGCGGTCACGACCGCATTCCGATACGGGAGCACAAGGACCGCGATTCCCAGCCGGATCCTCTCCGTCGCGCCCGCGAGGAATGCCAGGTTGGTGATGGACTCGTAGAAAAGCGGAGGATAGTCGTCGCCTGCTGTCTCCACGGCCTCGCGCGAACCGCAGGACAAGTGCTCTCGATCGAGCGTCTTGTTCCAGATGATGTAGTCGTTAACCCAGACGGAGTCGTATCCGAGCGCTTCGGCCTCCCGCGCGATACGGAGCATGGCGTCCGGACTTGCCAGCACCCCGCAACACGGCAGACGGATCCCAAACAGCAGTTTCAAGAGCGCATCCCTCCAGCAATCATTGGTTGAGTACCGCCACGCCGATGCCCGGATGAGCCGGGGCGCCCCACACAACGCCGGCCCGGATCGTCGCTCGAGCCATCAGCTGACGGTCGGCCGTTCGTGTGTTGCCGAAAGTGTCGGTCAGTTGTACCTCGCCGTTCCTCTTCTCCAGCACCGCTATGTCAGCGACGCGCCCGACAACGAGGCTTCCGATGCTGCTTTCTCGGTTGATCGCCTTGGCCGCTCGGCTGGTGGTTGCCTCTATCACCTCCTTCAAGGGCATTCCCACAGCCAGCATCTTGGACATCACAGACGGCAAGCTCTTGGCCGTGGGTGCGCTGATGCTGTGCAGGTCAGTGCTGATCGTGTCCGGCCAGAAGCCCATCCTCGCTGCCGCTTCAGCAACGCCAAAGTCGAAACTGCCGGCGCCGTGTCCAACGTCGAATAGCACCCCTCGCTTCCGAGCTGCCAGCGCCGCGTTGCTGATGCCGTTCCGCTCTCGCAGGCCGTGGTCCGAACCGGTGAAGCAGTGGGTGACGATGTCGCCCTGATTGAGGAAGCCGAGTAAGTCCTCGATTGGCGCGTCGGAGTCGGTGATGTGGACCATCACCGGCAGTCCCGTTAAATCTTTGACTTGTGCCGCCCGCCGCAGCGGCTCCAGGCCATTGCTGCCCGTAACCCCGGCGCCGCCCTGCCTCACCTTGATGCCCACGATGAATTCCGGAAAGCGTGCGATCGCCGCCTCGGCGGCCCCGACGTCGAGCAAGCCCTCGACCAGGCTCTCACCCACCGGGAACGATGCGAGTCCAATCGACGAGATGTGAAGGAAGCAAAGGACCCGGGTCCGCGACTGATTGACGATCAGCTGACGAAAGCCCTCGATCGTGTGCGCGCCTGCGTCGCCCGCGCTGACGATCGTTGTGACTCCGGCTGGGGAACACACCTCGTCCGCCGGTACTGTGAGCGGACTGACCCCGGTGTACACGTGAGCATGGATGTCGATCAGCCCTGGAACGACCAGTGCACCTGATGCGTCGACAATTCGCGGTGGCGGACCTTCTGACACCAGTTCGTGCTGGAGTGCCGCGATTCGTCCATTGCGAACCCCGATCTCGAGGTCACCGTCGAGACCTTGGCCGGGATCGAGAACGTGGCCGCCCCTGACTATCAGATCGAAGTTCAAGCGCGAGCCGCGACACGAATCTTGGTCAACGGGTTCAGCAGCGGTTCGCCACGCAACGCACGTGCTACTTCCTCAGCCACGCGACGTATGAGGTCGGGCTCCGACTCGTTCGAGTAGTAGGACATATGAGGGGTCAGGATTGCCGAGGGATCGGAGCGAAGAGGATGGTCCTCGGGCAAGGGCTCGTTCTCGAAGACGTCCAGTGCGACCCCTGCCAGTTGTCCAGAACCGAGAGCTTCGGTAACCGCGTCGAGATCAATGAGGCCACCGCGCGCCGTGTTGATCAGCAAGGGCCGGCGACGCATTGACTTCAGAGCGGTCTTGTCGATCATGTGCCTGGTCTGAGCGTTCATCGGCACGTGGACCGAGATGTAGTCGGCAGTCTCGTAGATCTGGTCCGGCCTCTTCACGGCCGAAACGCCGGGCATTTCAATCGAGGCGATCGGATCGTAAGCGTCCACCTGTAGGCCAAAGGTCAGCGCGCGGGCAGCAACCCGACGGCCGATCCGTCCGAATCCCAGTAGCCCTAGCCGCCGCCCTGCCAGACGAGGAACTCGATCCTTTGGGATGTCCCATTTCCCCGCTCGCACAGTGTCGTTCGCCTCGACGATGCGTCGTGCATGGGCGAGGAGAAGAGCCATGGTGTGATCCGCCACCTCATCCGTGCAGTAGTCCGGCACATTGGCCACGGGGACGCCCAATCGCTCGGCGGCGGCTATGTCGACATTGTCGTAGCCGATCCCGTAGCGGACGATCGCTCGGCACCCGCCTCGCGCAGCAGCCGCTACTACAGGCTCCCGCACAGGCGCATAGCCGGCCATGATGGCCGCTGCGTCACTCGCTTCGGCCGCCAGTGTCGTCTCGTCAGATGACGGCGCTAGACGGACTTCGGCCCCGAGAGGGCGGAGGATGCCTTCTTCAATCTCGAACGACGGCATGTCGGTATCGGTGACCAGGACTTTCAACATCTGCCTGCTCCCTTTGTCCCGCTCTCAGTGATCGAGTTTGGGAATGAACGCGGTGGCTTCGATGGCCACCAGCCAGTCCGGCTCTTCAAGCCCGCTCACCTGAACGAAAGTGCTCACCGCCCGAGGCTCCTTGAAAGCCTTCATCCGCTCGGCGTTGATCGCGGCCCGGTTCTTCATATCGGTCGCGAATACGCGCACGCGGACAACGTCATCGAGCGATCCGCCGGCCTCGCGCAGGATCGCGCTCATCGAACTGATGATCTGGCGTGTCTGCGCGCCGGGGTCGCCGACGCCGACGGTGTTGCCGTCACCGTCGGTGGGGCCGAGCCCGGACAGAAAGATCAGATCGCCCTCGCCGAGTTGAAACGCCGCCGCGTGCAGATCCCAGTCGCGGCCCGCGAGGGACTTCGGCACCACCGGAACCGCACCTTGTGTCACTGCTCGTACCTCCTGCCGTTCACTTCTATTGCCATTGGTGGAAGCGGTGATCTCGAGCTCGACCATGGCGATCTTGCCAACCAGGCTAGGTATCTCAACCACCGTCACCGCGGGCGGCGTGCCGATGATTGGCTGAACCTCCGCCCACACCGTGGGCCACTGACGAATGTTGGTCGTGAAGACAGACAGCCGGCACACGGTGTCCAGACCGCCGCCCGCCTCCTCGAGTATCGGTTGCATCAGCTCCGTGAGCACATAGCGCGTCTGGTCCATGAGATCTCCGGGAAACACCTCGTGTCCGTGCTCGTCGTAGGCTGCCAGTCCCGATATCTCGAGCAACCCCGCCCGCTTTGCTCGAACGGCGGCCGCGTACTTCCCGCTGCCCTTTATCAGGCTTCTCGTCATTGGGCGTTCCTTGGCGGCTGCGCCGGTTGCTTCCCAATGTCGTCGGCGCGAGCCCTCCCCTCGAAAAGTGCTGTGGTCTGTTGCATGTGTGCTCGAATGGCTCGTTCGAGCGCCTCCTCGTCGCCTTTGACGAGCGCTCGCATGATCGATTGATGGTTGTGCTGAGTGTTCTCCACCGAGCCCAGGCGGCGGGCCATCGACAGGATCTTGCGGGTCAGGACCTCGATCTGCGGCCACATGTTCTGCAATGGCGGGAAGCCCGTCAATTCGTAGAGCCGTCGGTGGAAGGCCATGTCAGCATCCACGCGTTCCGAAGTCACGCGAGATGCCAGCCGGCCGATTTGATGCTCCAGGTAATCGACGTCATCCTTTTTCAGATTCTTCATAGCCAGACGGACGGCGAGCGGCTCGACGAGCTCCCGAAGCTCATAGAGTTGATTGACGGTGTCGACTGGCAGCGCCGCCACGTAGGTCCCGCGTCGCGGGATGGAGATGACCAGCCCTTCATGCTCCAGTCTTGCGAGTGCTTCGCGAAAGGTGCCTTGGCTGATTCCAAGATGTTTCGCGTAGGTGGCCTCAACTAGGCGAGTGCCTGGAGGCAGCTCCTCGCTGAGGATCTTGCTGCGAAGCAACTGGACCGCTTCTTCCCAGGCGCGGGGCCGGCTTAAGGACGACAGAACGGCTGGCTCGGCTCTCAACTCGGAACGATGTTATAGTCTAGCGATAATCGATAATCGATAGCCGGAGCCCATATGGAATGCGGCCGCGCCAACGGGAGGTCTGACGAATGTATCGATCAAGGTTGCGACTGGCCCTGGGCGTTGTACTGGTCTTGGTCACAACGGCCTGCGGTAGCTCGACCAATGGCAACACTTCGTCCTCAACGATTCAAGGGATGATCAAAACGATCACGCCCGGTGTCTTGACCATCGCAACCTATGGGTCCGCCCTTCCATTGATGAAAGTCGGTCCCGGTGCCAATGAGATCGGGGGGCTATCTGGAGGATGGGCGAATGCGTTTGCCCAGGACTTCGGCTTACAGGTGAAGTTGTTTCAGACGACATTCTCCTCGACGCTGTTAGCCGTTCAGCAAGGAAAGGCGGACCTTGGTGAGCCGGTCTACTACAACCCGACACGTGCCAAAACCTACTACTACACCTATCCGGTCGACCTCGAGAGCCTGGTCGTGTTCACAAAGAAGTCATTCTCGTACAGCGGTCCTTCCAGCTTGCAAGGTCACAAGGTGGCGACCGTGACTGGTTACGTCTGGACCCCCTACTTCCAGAAGTTCTTCGGCTCTAATCTGCAGCTCTACACCACGCAGGCAGACGCGGCGACAGCGTTCAAGAATGGCCAGGCCGAGGCGTACCTGGACGCCGACCTCAACTACTTCAATGCGCCCCTCAGCCTGTCGACTGACATCTCCCTGCACCCAGTCGCTAGCGGGGATTTCGGCATCCCGGCCGACATCATCGCGAACGAGTCCTATTGGATCGTGAACTGCAACGAGAAGGCTCTGGCCAACGCCATGAACCTCGAGAGGGACAACCTGGAAGCCAGCGGCAAGTGGAAGACGATCCTCGCGCAGGATGGAGCGCCGGCAGGCACGCCCCAGAGCTCACCGCCGCTCATGACTCCAGCAGAAGGCTGCTGAAACCAACCGAACCCAGGAGGGAAGCCGGCTGCCCAACAACGCGGGCAGCCGGCATTTCCTTATATAGGAGGCGATGAGCGAGCTGGCCGGCTGGCTGGCGATATTGGTGGCCGGCCTTGTGGTCACCATTGAGCTGGCTGCTTGGACATTAGTCCTATCCATAGCGCTGTCGAGTCTCATCGCGATGATGAGCATCAGCCCGCTGGCTCCACTACGCGGCTTCGCAAGGCTCTACGTCGACGTGTTCAGAAGCATCCCGATCCTCGCCCTAGCCATCTCTGTCTATTACGGCCTGGGGGAAACGCTGACCAGCCTTGGCATCACCCCCTTCGGAACGGCTGTTGGCGTCCTCACAGTAATCGAGTCCGCGTATCTCGCCGAGCTCTACCGGGGTTCACTCGAGTCAATTCGCCGGGCCCAATGGGACGCCGCCTCGAGTGTTGGGCTGGGGTGGTTGGCAACGGTGCGTCACGTGATCCTGCCCCAATCGCTGCCACCAGCCATACCGGTCACGCTCAACATGGCCATCGCGATTATCAAGGACAGCTCACTGGTTTCGCTGATCGCGGTGAGCGAGATCACTCTGGTCGCAAACCAGCTCATCGCCGAGACATTCAAGCCGATTCAGGTCTACGGGCTAGTCGCGATCCTCTACCTGCTGTTGATTCTGCCGCTGTCTCAAGCCTCGCGGCTTATCGAGATTGCTGTCGCGCGCCGGCTCGGAATCCGTCCCCGCACTGATGAGGAAAGGGCGATGCGGCGGCTGAGTGCTGTGGGAGACGTGAAGGCAGGTTGAGTACAGGGGCCGGCGTCCAATGAATGTGATCCAGGACATCATGCCCTACCTCCTTCCCGGGGCCCTGGTCACAATAGAGATCAGCGTCGGGGCCTGGGTGGTGTCCGCCGTTCTTGGGCTGATCCTCGCCCTAGCTCGTGACTCCCGAACTCCGCTGCTGTCGCTTCCGACCGTAGGTTCGATAGAAATCATTCGCGCTGTCCCGCAATTGGTTGTCCTGTACATCGTCTTCTTCGGCTTGAGTACCGTGGGGATCAACATCGACTCACTCACAGCTGCGATCGTAGGTCTGGGGGTCTCGGATGCCGTCTTCAGCGCCGAGTACTATCGGGCTGGCTTCCTCACGGTCGCCCATACCCAGCGCGATGCCGGCCTGAGCCTCGGGCTAACCCCCCTGCAGGTTTCGCGCTTCGTGATCATTCCGCAGACCATCCCGTTCGTCGTGCCGCCGCTTCTGAACTCATTTATTGGCCTGATGAAGTCCGCCACACTGGCCTCGGCAGTCGGGGCGCCTGAGCTGCTCTACGACGGCAGAAACTTCATGGAAACTACGGGACAGGTCGCTCCCGCCGCCGTGGTGATCCTGGGTCTTTACATCATCGCTACGGTTCCCCTCACTCGTATGGTGAAGGTCCTCGAGCAGCGCATCAGGGCTCAAACGAGGGCGTAGGTATTGCTGACGGAAGACGGTTGCCTCGTGGTGGCTCGCGGTGCTGGATTAGAGGTTCGCGGTGCCTCCAACGCGCCTACCCTCCTCAAGGCAGGTGGCGACCAGACCTATGACATCGCCGCCGTCTTCGAACAATCGACCCCTCCGCAGTCAGGTCCGCCGCTTCATGTTCATCACGAGTCGGCGGAGATGTTCTATGTCTTGGAAGGTACCTTCATCTTCAGGGCCGGCAATCGGGACGTCGAAGCTCCAGCCGGCACGTTCATATTTGTTCCGAAAGGGGTGCAGCACACGTACTTCAATATCGGAAGCGCGCCCGCGCGGATTCTCTATTGGTTCTCGCCAGCTGCTGGAATGACAAGTTACTTCAAAGAACTTTCAGAGCTCCCGCCTGGTCCGGTCGACCGTTCGCTCCTTGATACGATCGCACGCCGTCACGGCGTAGAGATTGTCGGAGGGCCGCTCAAGCCAAGCGAATAACGCTACCCTTCAGGGCCATCCGGCGATAGCTTGCGATAACCGAAAGATATCGATCGCTCATTTAGAGGTGCGGTTGGCTATGGAATAGCCCGACCAGTCGTACTTCAAAGTGCGACATCAATTCCTGGATGGCGTCATCAGCGCGGTGTGTCGCCATCCGGCCCGAACGGGGCTCCATGTCCAGGCACTATGCGATCAGCCAGGGCCAGGATCCGAGCTCGGCTCTTGTGCAGCTGCTCCATGTCGGCGTATGGATCGTCGGCCGGCCCCGATGACATCCACCAGGCATGCGTGAACGCAACGACCCCCTCCGCCGTCCCGACGAGCGTTGTGATGTCCTGAGGGCTGTGCCCGGGGGTGGCGATCAGTCGCACGGATGGAGTGATCAGAACCCTATCTGCCTCCCGGTCAGTCCATGTGTCGCGGAAATATATGGCCCAGTGGTCGTGGACACGGGCGTTGGGAAATAGAGCGGCGTTGAGTGTGTGGTCCGGGTGGTGGTGCGACAGGACGATGTCGGTGACACCATCCGGCTCCACTCCGAGTGAAGCCAGCGGCGCCAGGATCTGGCTGCGATCGCGCACCATACCGGGATCGATGACTATGATCGCGTTCGCATCGCGCACCAGCGACACCGTGGACATGACCGACTCGTCATCTGCTCTGCCTTCGACGAGCAGGTCGACAGTCGCTGTCATCGCCTCAGGGGCGTCCGTGTTCATCGCCGGAAAATCCCCATCACATACCGCGCGAGTTTGACGACAATCGAGAAAATGTCGACTTCTCGGCTGGCCAATGAAGTAACTTGACTGTGGCAGCCGGCGCACATGCTCAGGCGTCTCCAGGAATCGAACGCAGGGCCATGTAGGAGGCTGAATCCGCCAGCAGGCCACCGTCTACCGGCAGGCAAACGCCCGTGACATACGACGCCGCGTCAGAGCACAGCCAGACCACCGCCTCGGCGCACTCTTCAGGGCGACCCAAGCGTCCGAGGGGGATCGCCGGACGGCGGTAGCGCTCGACCCACGCCAGGTCGTGGCCGTACCCGCGCGCCAGCATCTCGGTCGCGAAGCCACCACCGCAGACCGCGTTGATCCGAATGCCCTCCGGGCCATATTCGATCGCCGCCGACCTGGTCAGGCCGTCGACCCCATGCTTGGTGGCGGAGTAGATGGCGCCGTTCGGCGATCCGGTGAGTCCATCCACGGACGACATGTTGACGATGGCGCCGCCGCCGCCCTGGCGCAGCATCTGCTTGAGCTCGTTCTTCATGCACAGCCACACGCCGCGCAGATTCACCGCGATTGTCTCCTCGAATTCTTTCTCATCGATGTCGGCCGTAAGCGCGCCCGAACCCCCGTAGGCGGCGTTGTTGAACGCACAGTCGAGCCGGCCGAAGCGGTCCACGCAGGCGGCCACGAGCGCCTCGACCTGATTCGGCTTGCCTGAGTCGGTTGCTCGAAACTCAGCTTCGGCGCCATGCGCGCGCACCTTGCGGACCGCCGCCTCTCCGCGGGCCGGATCGCGGCTGCCGATCATTACTTTCGCGCCTTCCCGAGCAAACGCGCCCGCGGTGGCCAGACCGATGCCGGCGCTGCCGCCCGTCACGAGACACACCCGGCCCTGAAGCAGACCCACCTCTAGTTCTCTCAGTCAGGCAGGCAGTCGAGAAGACGTTCGAGGTCGGAACGGTCGTTGTAGAAGTGCATCGAGATCCTCATCCGGCCCTCGCGGACGGCGCACGCAACGTACCTCTCCTGGAGCCGGTGGTTCAGCTGATCCATGTCGACGCCCTCGCGCTGCACCGAGATGATCCCCGACCTCTCGGCATTGCGGTGTGAGCTGACCACGGACCACTTCATGTCTTCCAGCGCCTCGGTGACCTCAGCCCCGTACTCCATCACTCGGTCCTCGATCTGACGAGTTCCCAGCGAGGTCATGAGGTCGATGACCGCCTCGGTGCCGAATATGGACATCATGTCCGGGATCCCGGGCTCGAAGCGCCTGGCCTCGGCCGCCCAGTCGAGCTTGTAGTCGACCAGGCTCGGCGGCGGGATCTTCTGCACGCTCTTCCATCCCGGCTCCGGCACACCGAGTCTGGACCGCACATGTGGAGCGAAGTAGCAGATGGCCGTGCCCCAGCCCGACATCATGAACTTGTAACCGTGGGCAACTAGCACGTCGCAGCCGGACTCCTGGACATCGACGCGCATAGCGCCCGCAGCCTGGGTGGCGTCCACCACCAGCCATGCCCCGCGCTCGTGGCACAGCCGCGCAACCTCAGCGAGAGGCGCGCGGAAGCCGTTGCCGAAGTTCACCATCTCCAGGCAGACGACCCGCGTGCGCGGCGTCATCAGCGCCTCGACGTCCTCGACGTCGAAGCGCTGCCGCCCGCGATCGGCGATCAATCTGAGCTCGACGCCTCGCGACGCGAGGTTCATCCACGGATAAACGTCCGCGGGAAACGCCTGGTCGTAGGCGATGACCTGGTCGCCCGAGCGCCAGTCCAGTCCCAGGGCGACGACGCCGATGCCCTCGGCCGTGCTCTTCAAGAACGCGACGTCGTCGACGTTGCAGTTGAAAAACTGTGCGGCCTTGGCGCGCACGCGATCAAGGGCGTCGCCCCACAAGCCGGCGCCCTCGGGCAGCTCGGCGCCCGCCATCTTGTGCGCGAAGTCCTCGATCGTCTCCACATAGGTGCGCGGCGGCGGCCCGAATGTGGCGTGGTTGAACCACGTCCACTTCTCGGTGACACGGAACTGCTCCTTGCGGAGCGAGGCAACGTCGAACCCGACTGCCTTAGACAGCGGTGAAGCCTCCATCGATCACGAACATCCCTCCTGTCACCCATGAGGATTCGTCCGAAGCAAGGAACAGCGCCAGCCTGGCGAGGTCCTCGGGCTCTCCCCACCGTCCCATCGGCACAGTCTGCCGGACCGCCTCCTCGTACTCGGGGGTCATCTCGCCCACCAGCGGAGTGCGCACGGCGCCGGGAATGATGCAGTTGCACCGGATGCCGTACTTCGCGTGCTCGACCGCGAGCGTTCGCGTGATTGCGATCACCCCTCCCTTGGCGGCCGTGTATGCATCCGACGCACCGCGCCCTACGCGCAGCGCCGCAACGCTGGACGTGTTGATGATCGAGCCTCCGCCCGCCTTCTGCATCGCCGGGATGCCGTACTTGCAGCCGAGGTAGATCCCCTTCAGGTTCACCGCGATGGTGCGGTCCCAGATGTGCTCCTCGAGCAGTGGGCTTGGAGCGTCAAACCCAGGACGGTAGTTGCCCCGGGCCGCGTACCACAGGCCCGCGTTGTTGTAGAGCACGTCGAGCTTGCCGAACTCCGCCACGGTCGCGTCCACTGCCGCCTTGACCTGCTCCGCGCTGGCCACGTCACACGTGACGGCGATCGCCCGGCCGCCGGCGTCGCGCACCTCGCGGGCGGTGGCCTCGCCGTTCTTCGCGTTGATCTCGGCTACGCACACGGCCGCGCCCCGCTCGGCGAAAAGCTTTGCCGCGGCCTTGCCCTGGCCGCTGCCCGCACCGGTGATCATCGCGACCCTGCCGTCGAGCCTCAAGTGCTCCTCCAGGTCTCTGACTGGTATTTGCGCACCCGCCTCTCGTCCACGTTGAAACCGCAGCCGGGCAGCTCCGGGACGGCGATGGTCCCGTCCTTGCGGATGTCGAACGTCGGCTCCACCAGGTCCTCCGCGTAGAAGAGCCGGGCTGGCGACATGTCGGCCGGCAGGGTGAACCCGGGCAGCGACGAGATCGCCAGGTTGAACCCGCGTCCGATCCCCGTCTCGAGCAGCCCGCCGCACCAGACCGGTACTTCGTGCTCGAGGCACCAGTCGTGGACGGCGAGGCTGGGGGTCACCCCACCCAGCCGCGCCGGCTTGATGTTCACGATCCGGCCCGCCCCCAGCTTGAGCGCCGCGCGCGTGAGGCCAAACGTGAGCGCGCTCTCGTCGAGGCAGATCGGCGTCCGCAGCCGCGACTGGAGCTCCGCAAGCTCCACGAGCGCATCGCCGGGAAACGGCTGCTCGATCATGAGCAGGCCGAGCGCGTCCAGCGCGTCCCATGGACCAGAATCGTGCGGGTCGTATCCGGTGTTGCCGTCGGCCATCACCGGCAGCGTGGGGAAAGCTGCCTTGACCTGCGGCAGCACATCCAGGTCCCAGCCCGGCTCGATCTTCACCTTTATCCGGCAGAAGCCCTGGGCCACCCGCTGGTCGATCTCGGCCAGCAGGTCTTTGACCGTGGGCTTGATGCCGAAGCTCTCGCCGGTCGGGATCCCGGTCTTCACCCCGCCGACCAGGTCCTTCATCGGCACGCCGAGCTTGGACGACGCGATCGCCCACATGGCGCATTCCAGGCCGTGCTTGGCCATGTTGTAGCCCTGATATCCCGCATACGCGGCGGCCACCTCGGCCGGCCCGGCGAACGTCTTGCCCGCCACCAGCGGCACCAGCAGGCGGGTGAGCGCGTACCAGTTGCCGTCGTACGTGTCCGCCGAATAGATGGGCAGGTCCATTCCCGGCGACTCGCCCCAGCCCACGGTCCCGTCAGCGTCCTCGGCCCGGATGATGACCGTCCGCTTCTTGGTGGTCGTCCCGTGCGCTGTCTTGAAGCTCGTGATCATCGGCAGGTCGAGCGCCAGAACCTCGACCGAGGCGAGCCTGATCTGCACCTTCGGCGTGGTCCGGGCTCGCGCCGTGGTGCGGCTCATCTGGCCGCCTCCGGTTGCGCCAGCGATTCAGCGCCGCTGATCACATGCCGTTCGGTCGCGCCAGGAAACACCAAGCGGAACAAAGAGTCGTCGGCCGAATGCAGCTCGGTCGCGGCCACCAGAGCGCCGTCGACGCGAAAGCGGTGGAACCGGTTGTTCGGATAGGCGTTGAACACGACGATCTCGCCATCCGCACCGAGGTAGCCGAGATTGGCGTTGCCCGCCAACTGGTCGTGCGTCTTGACCAGCGCCTGCTCGGGGCTCGCGCCCTGGTCGAGGATCTCCTCGAACACTCGGAAGCCCACCTCCGAATCCGCCTTGCCCTGCAGGCGGCCCACGTATCGATCGCGGAACTCACGCTCGCGTGTGAACGAGCCGTTGTGGCAGAAGGCGAAACGGCCCTTCTCCGCCAGGAACGGCTGCGTGTCCGCCATCTGGATAGTGCTGAGCCGGTTCGGGCGCCGGAAGTGGACGAGGAAATGGGTCGAGACGACGTTGGCGAGCTGCTTCACACCGGAAGGGTCCTCGGACAGACGGCCCTCGTAGCGGTGCCGCTTCACCTGACCATGCTCCAGCCACGCCACGCCCCAGCCGAAGCTGGCGATGCCGTAGTACTCGACCTTCTCGGCCCACGGAACCAGCTCCTGGAAACGCGTTGGCGTCGCCCAGCGGACGGCGAGGATCTCACACACCCCTGCGGCTCACTCGTGGCTGATGAAGATGTTCTTGATCTGGGTGTAGTGGTCCAGCATCTCCATGCCCAGCTGGCGACCGATGCCGCTCATCTTGTAGCCGCCAAACGGCGCCTCCAGGTGCACGCTCCAGTTGGTGTTGATGCTGAACTGGCCGGTGCGGACGCCGCGCGCCACGCGGAGTGCGCGACCGATGTCCCGCGTCCACAGCGAGCCCGCCAGGCCGTACGGAGTTGCGTTGGCCAGGCGGATCACCTCCTCCTCGTCGTCGAAAGGAATGGCGACGAGGACCGGGCCGAAGATCTCCTCCTGCGCGATGCGGTAAGTGTTGTCTACGTGATCGAGCACCGCCGGCTCGATCAGGTTGCCCTCGGGCGGCCCGAGGCGCTTGCCCCCGCACACGAGGTGGGCTCCCTCCTCCTGCCCGATCTGCAGGTAGTTCTCGACCCTTTCGAGCTGGGCGCGGCTGACTACCGGGCCGATCTCGGTCTTCGGGTCGAGCGGATCACCGACCCGCAGCTTCCTGGTCCGCGCGGCGAACTTCTCCAGGAACTGGTCGTAGACCTTGCGGTGCACGAGGGCACGGCTGCGCGCGCAGCAGTCCTGGCCCGCCATGTTGAACACGGCGATGACCGACGAAGGCACCATCTTGTCGAGGTCCGCGTCCTCGAACACGATGTTCGGCGACTTGCCGCCCAGCTCAAGGAGCAGGCGCTTGAGCGTGTCGGCGCTCTTGCGCACGATCTGCTGGCCGGTCGTCGTTTCGCCCGTGAAGCCGATGAACGCGACCTTGGGGTGCTCGACGAGCGCGTTGCCAGCCGTGCCGCCGCCCCCGGTGACGACGTTGAGGACGCCGTTCGGCAGGCCGACTTCTATGCCGATGCGCCCGAGCTCGAGCGCCGACAGGGGAGCCAGGCTCGGCGGCTTGAGCACGACAGTGTTACCCGTGGCCAGCGCCGGCGCGACCTTGTATGCGGAGATGGCAAACGGCCCGTTCCACGGAATGATCGCGGCCGTCACGCCCAGCGGCTCGCGAAGGGTGAAGTCGAGACCGTCGGCGGCGACAGGGATCGTCTTGCCGAAGATCTTGTTGGCAGCTCCGCCGTAGTACTCGAAGACGTCAGCCGCGTACGAGACCTCGCCCCTGCTCTCGGTGATGGTCTTGCCGTTGTCGCGAGTCTGTATCTCGGCTATCTCGTCGACGCGCGATCGGATCGCCGCGGCGATCTTGAAAAGAATCTTGCCCCGCTCCCGCGCGTGCAGCTTCTTCCACGCGCCGCCTTCGAACGCCCGGTCGGCCGCGTTGACCGCGCGGTCGACGTCCTCGGCGCCGCCGCTCGGGAGCCGTGCGAGCACGGCTCCCGTCGCCGGGTTGGACGTGGTGAACGTCTCGCCCGAGGCGGCGTCCACCTCCTTCCCGTCGATGATCATGTGGCGCTGCGCGACGGCAGTCGGGGCCTGGCTCATCGCGGCAGGTCGCTGGCCGCGCCGGTGTCGGCGAAGATTGCCTGGGCTCCCGCCGCCAGCTGCTGGGGCCGCGTGCGGCCCAGCCAGATCACGGTGCCGATGCCGATCAGGATCCAGACGATGTCGATGTAAGGCGCCAGGTTCAGCGGGAAGGGCGGCGGCGGGTAAACGCTCGCGTAGAGGACAGGGAGCAGCATGAGCGTGCCGACGATCGGGAAGACGTAGGTCAGGAAGATGTTGATCTCGTCCGGGTGCTCGCGGCGGTAGAAGATCGGGACCGCGATCATGCCCAGCGCGTAGACCAGGATTGTGCCGATGCTGATCATCGTGGCCAGCAGGCCGAAGCCGCTGATCGGGCCGAGCCAGAGCCCGAGGCCGATCGTGACCACGAAGCTGAGCGCCGTCATGGAAATGATCGCGACGTGCGGCGACCGGTATTTCGGGTGCACGGTCGCGAATGCCTTGGGCAGCACCCCGACCTGGCCCATCTTGTAGAGCACTCGCACGACCGCGTTCTGGCCGGCCAGCGAGCAGCCCCAGCTGCTGTTCATCAGGGCGATGGTCAGCAGCCCGATGCCGAGTTTGCCCCAGTAGAAGTTGCCCATCGTGTTGTATGGCGCTGGGTCAGCGGTGAGCGCTGGCATGCGGCCCGTACCCCAGCCGACCGTTGTCGCGAAGGTGAAGATGACGTAATAGACCAGGATCATCACGACCGAGATCACGGCGGATCTGGCCACCGTCAAACGAGGATTCTTCGTCTCTTCGGCGAGCGGGATGGTGGACTCGAAGCCCGTATAGCTGAGCACCGCGAAGATCATTCCGAAGGCCAGGCCGGAGAAGCCTGTGGGCACGCCTGACAGAGTGAAGTTGGCCTGCAGGTCGCTGCCCGAGATTCCATGCACGCTGATCAGGACGACCGAGAAGGCCATGGTGATGGCGACCTCGATCACAGTGAAGGTAATCGCCGTGCGGATCGACGGCTGGATGCCGAGGAAGGTGATCACACCCAGGCCGATGTAGACCACGCTTGCGTACAGCCACCACGGCACGTTTATGCCGAACAGGAGGGAGAGGGTCGACGAGACGTAGGTCGCGACGACCAGCGTGCAGAGGTTGGGGATCAGCGGGTCGTACAGGAAGTAGATCCAGCCGGTCATGAAGCCGAACGTCGGGTTGATGCCTCGGGCCACGTACGTGTAGTAGCCGCCTGCCGAGGGCAGGTGCTTCGCGAGCTGGTTGATCGAATAGGCAATCAAAATAGAGATGACGCCGGCGAGGATGAACGCCAACGGGATGGCCGAGCCGGCCGAGGCAGCGATGAACCCGATGCCGGTCATCACGCCTGCAGCCGGAGCCATATGGGTCAGACCCTGGAAGATCGAGCCCCAGAGCCCGACAGCGTCGCGTCGGAGCGCGGGCTCTGGACCGGAAGTGCTTCCCTCGACTGTCGTCAAACCGCTTGACATCGCATCCTCCTCCTTGCTTGCCTTCCGCGCCTAGAGCAGGTCGCGGTACTCCTGGATCTCCCAGTCGGTCACGTAGCTCAGGAACCTCTTCCACACGTATCTGAGCAGCGCTGCGTAGATGTGCACGAACTCCTTGCCCAGCGCCGCTGTGAGCATCTCGTCCTTTGCGAAGGCTTCGACAGCGTCGATCATCGTCGTGGGCAGCAACGGGTACTTCGCGTCTTCGAGCAGGTTGCCGCTTCCAGGCTCGCCGGGCTCCACCTTGCGTTCGATCCCGTCTAGACCCGCGGCTGTCATGGCGGCTGCGAGGAGATACGGGTTGGCCTCCGCGCTCGCGAGCCTGTTCTCGATGTGCAGGCCTTCCGTGCCCGGCACGACGCGAAGCATTGCCGTGCGGTTGTCGAAACCCCAGGACACACGAGTCGGCGCCCAGGTGCCGGGGGTGAAGCGCTTGTATGCCGTCACAGTGGGCGCCGCGATGGCTGTCATCCCGGCAGCGTGCTCGAGCACACCCGCCACGTAGTGGCGCCCGATGTCGGAGAGTCCTAGTGACCCTGACGGATCGGTCATGACGTCGTTTCCTCGTCGATCGCGAAGTGACTGGTGGAGGTGATAGCCGCTGACGGGAAACTCGGGATCGTTGGTGATCTTGCCCAGGAAAGTTGCGCGCAGGCCGTTGCGGTAGCAGATCTCCTTGACCGCGATCTTCATCAGGCACACGGCATCGATGGCCGCCAGCCCCGTCGCGGGCGACAGGTTGAGCTCGTACTGGCCGCCGCCGTGTTCGTTGAAGATCTCGTAAACGGGAACTTCGAGCGCGACCAGGTGCCGGCGTATCTGGTCGAGGAGTGGATGCATCTGCCCCAGCCCCTGGTCCGTGAACCAGACCTGCATCCCTTGCAGAGGAGCGAATCCAGGGTTCGACGGCTTCGACTCGTCGACGGGCCGGAAGATGTAGAACTCGCACTCGGAGCCAAAGACCGGCTCATATCCCAGTGCCGTCGCGCGCTCGAGCACGCGCGCCAGGACCTGGCGCGGCGTGGGCACCGGCTTGTGGTCCCGGTCGACGAGGTCGCAGAAGACGTGCGCCGTCTCCGGCTCCCAGGGAAGTTGGCGAAAAGAGCTGAGGTCAGGGATGAGGAGGCCGTTTCCGAAGCCGATCTCCTCGCCGAAGCCGGTGCGGTCTGGGAGGTTCTGCCAGATGTCCACCGCGACGAGCGGCAGCGCCCAAGCATGGCCGTGGTCGACGGTGTGGCCGAGGAAACGATCCGCAGTGAGCATCTTGGCCCGCGGAACGCCGTTCATATCGACGGTGACGATGCGCACCTGCTTGATCCCGGCCGACTCGATCTTTTGCGTCACCTGACGGCGCAGGTCTTGCTTGTCGGTCTTGGATCGCTGTGTCACTGATGCCATGTCAGATCGCTGTGAAACCTCCATCGACCACGAACATCGCCGCAGTGATGAACGAAGCGTCATCCGACGCGAGGAACAGCGCCATCCTGGCAACGTCCTCGGGCTGGCCCCAGCGGCCGAGCGGGACATTCTCCCGCGACCACTGCTTGCGCTCATCCGTCATCTGCCCCACCATCGGGGTTTCGATCGGACCTGGGAAAAGGCAGTTGCAGCGGATCTTCGGCGCGTGCTCGATGGCGAGATTCCGCGTGACCGCCATCACACCGCCCTTGGATGAGATATACGCGTCCGAGGCGCCACGCCCAACACGGATCGCACCCACCGACGAGACGTTGATGATGGCCCCGATGCCGTCGGACTTCTGCATCGCGGGGATCGCGTACTTGCAGCAAAGGTACGTGCCTTTCAGGTTCACGTCGACGGTCCGGTCCCAGATGTTCTGCGTCAGCAACGGCGACGGGGCATCGGTCTCGCCGACGACGTATCCGTGATGGGCGACGTACCAGACGCCCGCGTTGTTGTACAGGATGTTCAGCTGGCCGTAAGTGCCGACAGCGTGGTCGACGAGCGCCTTGCACTGCCCCTCGTCTGACACGTCTGCACGCTTGAAGGTGGCCTTGCCAGCGGCCGACTCGATCTCCGCAACTGTTTCGTGGCCACCTTTCTCGTTGACGTCGGCGACCACGACGTTCGCGCCTTCGCGGGCGAACAGCAGCGCCGCCGCGCGTCCCTGGCCGCTGCCCGCGCCGGTGATGATCGCGGTCTTGCCCTCGAGCCTCACCAGGGGACCCCGAAAAATCGAAGATTTTTTGGGGTGGTCACCCAACCCCCTCGTCTTCCGTGACGTCCAACTCGGCCCGGACGCCGAGCTCGACCAGGGAGGCGCGAATCACCTTCTCGGTGGCAACCACATGCCGCTGCATCGCGACGCGTGCGGCCGAAGCGTTCGCCGTCGCGAGGGCTTTGACGAGGGCCACGTGCTCGCGGTGTGACTCATCGCGGCGAGGCACCGACCAAGGAATCAGGTCGAGTCCGAGCGCCAGCTGCACCCGAATCTCACGTACAGCGTTAGACATCAGGTCATTGCGCGACGCGTCGGCGATGGCCTGATGGAACTCGACATCCAGGGCGCGTCGCTGGAACCGCCTCGGTTCATCGGCTTCGGCCGTGAGGAGTCCGCGCAGCCGGTCGACCTCCCCGCCCGTGATGCGGTCAGCGGCCAGCGCCGCCGCCGAAGGCTCGATCGCGGCGCGGTACTCGAACAGCGACCGCAGCTGCTCGGCCCGACCGCGCACCCTCTCCAGCGCCAGCTCGCGCACCGGGTGGCAGACAAATGCTCCGCCGAACTTGCCTCGCCGTATCTCCACGTAGCGCTCGTGCTCGAGCCAGCGCAAGCCCTCCCGGACGGCCATGCGGTTTACCCCGAGCCGAAAGCAGAGCTCACGCTCGGAGGGGAGGCGCTGCCCGGGAAGGTATTCGTGGAGCCGGATGGCGGCAAGCAGCAACTCGGCTACCTGGTCCCCGAGCCTGTAGCGCTTCGGGCTCTGGGCTAAACGTTGAACCATTAGCCCCCCTTTCGCAGCAGGCTAAATCCAGCCCTGAAAGTTGTCAAGGCCCGGCTCGCGCGCTACGAATTCAGGTGCGGACGAGCTGCCAGTCGGCGTACACGTCCGGCCGGCGCATGGCGAGCGATGGATTGATGAGCCGGACCTCTTCAAGTCGCTCGCGCGTCACCTCACCGACCGCCACCCCTTCACTGTCACCGGCGTTGACGATCGCCACGCCCATGGGGTCGTAGATCGCGCTCAGGCCGGCATAGATGGCGCTCACCTGGCCCGCCGCCGCGACGTAGATCGTGTTCTCGATGGCGCGCGCTCGCGTCAGCGTCTCCCAATGGAGCTCCTTGAGCGGACCGCGCACCCACGCCGCGGGCAGCAGCAGCACCTCGGCGCCCAGCTCGGCGAGCCTGCGCGCCACCTCGGGAAACCTGACCTCGTAGCACGTCATGATGCCGAGTCGCATGCCGCCGAGCTCGAAGACCAGCGTCTTTCCATCGCCCGGCGCGATGCGGTCGGACTCGCGGTGGCCGAACGCGTCGTAGAGGTGGATCTTCCGGTAGGAGCCGATCAGCCGCCCATCCTGCGCGACCGCCACCACAGTGTTGTAGACGCGCGCGGAATCGGCCGGCTCGAACATGCCGGCGACGATCGCAATGCCGTGCTTGGCTGCGAGGCGCTGAAGCTCGCCGACGAACTGCCCGCCCAGCGGCTCCGCGAAAGGCACAAGGCTCTGGTCGGGCGCACCGCCGACCATCGCCGCCTCGGGAAACAGCACCATTTCGGCACCTACTGCAACCGCGCCCTCGGCGAGCTTGCTTATCCGAGCTAGGTTCTGCCGCTTCTCGGGCCCGGATCCGAACTGCCCGAGCGCGATTTTCACGATGCCTACCTCGACAGCAGGACGGGCCTAAGGAGGTAGAGCGCTCCGCCGACGGTCAGCGCAAAGGCCAGCATGATGGCGACGGTCAGGCCGAGCTCTGGCGTGAAGTGCCTGGTCACTTCCATACCTCTGACGCAACAGGCCAGAAACATGGCGTCCATCGGCAAGAACTACCGTAGCACCGCCAAGGGTATGGTGGTCGTGCCATGAGCTCGCTGCGGAAGCCAGTCCCGGCGATCGCCTCGGCCGCCGCGTTAGGGGACCTGCTCAGGCAGATCTTCGTCGGCGAGAACATCCGGCTTCCCCCTCATACCGAGCCCCTGCTTCACCTGCATGCAGCGCTGCCCGACCAGCGGCCGGCAACCTGCGGCGCTTACGTCCTTACTTATGTGCTGCCCGCGCGGGGCTTTACCGAGCTAGAGGGCCAGCCGCTAGGCGCCGAGGATTACATGGCGCACCTGGCCCGCGTGACGATCACCGCACGCGAAGACCCGGCGACATATCGATTTCCAGTCGATGTCTCCGCGGACCCGTCACAGCAGGGCACCAGCCCAGAAGGCGTGGCGCGTGCTGTCGCCATCGCGTCAGGCGGGCGATTGGCCACCATACCGGTGCCGGGCAGGGACGCCTCCGGCCGTCCTCAGCTAGACACCCACCGCTGGGATGGGCTGCTCGAAGTCTTAGCTCCGCGATTCTTAGAGGGCGCCATAGACGTGGTTTTCAACTACGACACCGACCAGCTTCTCGCCGCCCGGGACGAGGCGTACAACGCGCAGACACTCGGGCGCGCGGATGCATCCGCCGTCATACCTCGAGACCGGTGGGGCGTGGGCCACTTCGCGGCGATGGCGACCCTGTGGCGTCGGCCGTCGGGCGAACGGTGGATGGTGCTGCTCAACAGCTTCAAGGAGCGAGCGTTTGCGGGTGTCGAACCGCAGCCTGCTGAGCTGATGCGCCGTGCGGTGGTGCGCGATGACGGCCGTGGTGGTGGCGTGTTGCTGCTGCTCCCAACCGACGATGCGAGGCGGCTCATCCAAGAGCTAGAGGCCATCGGCCTCGTCGTGCGCATGTGGACCAACGACAGCCCGGCGCCTCGAGACTGGCGGTGGAGTCCGGGCCGCTGAGGTGTGAATAACCCCGAAGGCGCATGGCTGCTCGATCCCGACGTCACTTTCCTGAATCACGGCTCTCTGGGCTCATGTCCAGGACCTGTCCTGGAGGCGCAGGCCAGGTGGCGCCAGGAGATGGAGAGACGGCCGATTCAATTCTTGCTCCGGGATCTTTCGGCTCGAATGGCCGAGGTGCGTTCGTGCCTCGGCGACCTGTTCGGGAGCAATCCCGATGACCTGGCGCTCATGCCGAACGCTGAGTCGTGCATCAACGCGGTGCTGCGGTCGCTGGAGTTCGCTCCGGGCGACGAACTGCTCGCCACCACTCACGATTACAACGCCTGTCTGAACTCACTGGATTTCGTCGCGGGGCGGTCGGGCGCCAGGGTTGTCCGCGTAGGAATTCCGTTCCCGATCACCAACGCGTCGGAGGTGACCGCGGCGATCCTTGCCCACGTCACTCCACGCACACGGCTCGCGATGATCAGCCACATCACAAGCGCGACGGGCCTGGTCTTCCCGATGCAGGAGATCGTGGGCGAGCTCGAGAGTCGTGGCGTTCAGGTCATCGTCGACGGCGCGCATGCGCCCGGCCAGGTCGACCTAGACCTGGATAGACTGGGCGCGTCGTACTACGCCGGCAACTGCCACAAGTGGCTGTGTTGTCCGAAAGGGACTGGCTTTCTTCACGTCCGCCGCGACCGCCAGCTGCTGATCCACCCGCTGATCATCTCCCACGGCATGAACGATCCACGAACGGATCTATCGGTTTTTCGGAAGGAGTTCGACTGGCAGGGAGTCGCCGACCCCACCGGATTCCTCGCCATACCGACGGCAATTTCGTTTCTGGCGAGCCGCGTCCATGGTGGCATTCCGGGCCTTGCGGCGCGAAACCATGAGCTGGCCCTGTCATTTCGCAAGGCGTTGTGCCCCATTCTCCGGGTCGAGCCACCGGCGCCAGATTCGATGATCGGATCGATGGTTGCGTTTCCAGTCGACGATCTCGTCCCCGACCCTGAGATGCGGCAGAGGCTCGAGCTGATTCTCCGTGAGAAATATCACATCGAGATTCCGATGATTCGTTGGCGGCCGGCGCCGGACACAGATAGATGGACAATTCGCGTGTCCTGTCAGATTTATAACGACGACTCTGACATGGAGCGACTGGCAACCGCTCTTGCCGCGTCGCTCGAGGAGCTCGGGGCCTGAGACTGCGCCGAGATCCTTAACAGCCGCCCGCTCTACCGTTGATCTACTCCGGAACGAGTCTCTCGAATTCTAGGTTGTGAACTGGTTTGACCGCCCTGAGCAGCCCTATGCCGGGTGTTACACGGTCGCTGTCGTCAACTGTCGTCAGCGTTTGTCTTCAGAACTGTGTCAAGAAGACGGCCACCGACGTCAATGCTGACAGCAAAGCGCTCCCAGCATCGGTGAGCGTTTGCTGGCCTTCGTGCTCGCTCAGACGGCCGTGAAGAGGGTGACGGCCCCGCTTGCGATCAGAACCAGGCTCCACCCGAGGTCGAGGTTGAACCAGCTGCGCCGCAGTATGCCGACACCAACTCTTTCGTAGACAACCACCGAAACCACGCCCATCACAAAAAGCATGGCCGCGACATGCAGCGAGGCAGCGGCGACAGCCTGCAGCGATATCTCACGAAGACTGTGATAGGCGGCATACACCGGCAAGCCTAAAAGTACTGGAGCCAGCATCAGCCCGGCGCCATGGGCTGACGACATCAGGAACGACCAGCCGGCGAGACCGGTGAAGCCGACACGCATGCCGAAGCCGCTTGGATGCGAGCGAAGCCGCAGCAGCTTGTACAAACCGAAGGTCACCAGGACCAGCGCCGCGAGCAGGCGCACGAAAAATGGCGGCACGAACGCCTCGGTTAGGGAGACCGCAACCACTACCATCACGATCGAGGCTTCGTGTCCGATCGCGATCGGCAGGAGCGAGCTCAACACCGCCCGGCGACTTTTCTCTTGCATGCCGCGGGCGACTGCGAACAGCCAGCCCATTCCTGGATTGATGCCGTGATAGGCCCCGAGCAGCGCGAGCGCTGCCCAGGGCCACAATGCGTTGATCACGAGTAGCAGTAAGAGTCGGACGAAGCGTCGCCGCCTTGGAGGTGAACCTGATGCGTACGCTGCTCGAACGTCGAGAAGAACCCATCGTCCAAGCTCAAGCCACCCTCCGGCCTGGCGTGAATCGAAGTCGCCCAGCTCTTGATCCCTTCGGGATAGAACTGCTCATCCCAACTTGCGTACAGCGAGTTGGTTAAATAGGCGCGATTTCCGTCGCGGCTGAGCTCGACCATCTGCGGGCCGCCGTTCAGAGGTCCGCTCTTCGGATGCGCGGCCTTGCGCACGATGCCACCGAGGTGAACGCTACCTGTCTTCTTGGGCTTGAACGGATCGCTGACGTCGAACTGGAGGAATTCGCCGGTCCCCCATGCTGAGACGTACAGCCAACGATCGTCCAGCGAAAGGTTGATGTCAGTGACCAGGGGCGGCACGGCCTTGAAGCCCTTGAGTAGTGGCGGCAGGTCGTTGGGATCGGCAGGCTCGGCAGGGATCTCGATGACTTTCTCGACTTTGTAAGTTGACCCGTCCAGATACCACGTCCAGATCGATGAGCTGAGGTCCTTCAAGCTGACGACCACACCGACGAATCCGTGCGCCTTGCTAGGATCGTGGGCGGGACGAAGCTCGAGCACCATCTGCTGCTCCTTGCCGAGGTCGATCTCCTGACGATGGCGTCGCTTCGGCAGGTCCCAGATGTGGAGCTTGTGGCCGTATTGGCCGGCAAGTAGGAGCTCAGGATTGACACCGGCCTCGACCATGTTGGGAGTGCCCCATTCACTGGTGATGGCGGTGTCGTAGCCGAGATGCCACCAGAAGTCATAGGCCAGCTGCTGCGGCCCGCGGTCGAGCTCCCAGCGACCTTTGACCGCAAAGGTGTCGTGGTCGATGACGAAGATCCCGCCAGGAGCATTGCCATCCGGAGCGCCGAGCGCGCTCACGTAGATACCGTCGGGCCCACAGTGAATGGTGTGCGGGCGGCTGTAGCCCGCCCGCTCGGCGATCTCTTTCGCCTCGATCGTGTGCACGAGTTTAGGTTGTTTGGGATCTGGCTTGATGTCGAAAATGTAGATGCGGGATGAGCGCAATCCGGGAACCAGCAAGTAGCGTCGCTCGAGATGAGGATGGGCGGCGTACGGGCACAGGGCCGAGCTGCACACATTCCATCCGAAGTGGTGGAACTCGTCACCCACGTTCGGAACTTCGGCGCGGCCGACCTGCGTGCCAAAACCAGCCGACTTTGGGTCGACGTCCAGCGTCAATAGCCCGTCCGGCTTTTTTCGGTTCGGATCGAATGTGACCATGTAGGCCAGCGTTTCGACTGGCGCTTTTGCCGCGAGGCGGGGCGAGGGGTAGAAGGTTTGATCGGGTTTGAGAAGGGTGGTTGCCATGAGCTTCTCCTTTCAAGCGCCCAGGGGGGCAGGGGTTCACTCGGTTGAAAGGACAGGTCCCCATCGACCGGGCCGGGGGCCCGGCGCTAGCGACCTAACAGGTACAGAAGCAGTGCGGCGCCTCTATGAGCCGGTGGGCCGGGAACCGGAGGTCGAGCTCCATCCATTTGGAGTTTATACCCGAGCCAATGAATTCGCTGTCGACCGTCGCCGACTGCTCTCCGGAGAGTGATGGGGCGCCGTTGGGATCGAGCTCAACGCGCATCCGTTGGTCTTCGCGAACCGCGGCCCCCACAGCTGGCTCGTGAATAGCTTCGCCACTAAGTCCTAGCTTGCCTGAGTCGGAGCCGAAGCTCTTTTGTCGTGCTTCGGGCCGAATCAGCACACCCTGTTGGTGCTCGCGCAGCGGTGCGGCCGCCGCAGCCAGCGCGGCGGCCGATCTTGCGGCTCAGGGCAGCGGTTTCAATCGCGCGGCTGACGCTGCCCGCGCCGCCTGGGTTGGGCGCGAGATACAGGGGGTTAAGAACCTCCACGCTGAGCGGCGAAGCCCGCACCCCTGGCTGTCGGGCCCCGCACTCGCAACCGGCGTGTTCTTGTTGGATTCTGTCGCGATGTTCGGCGCCACATTTTGCAACGGACCGACGTTTTGAGATGCCGGTGTGACTCTCGCCGGAGAACGGCGTAGCGCTTGAGTTTGTCGCCCTAGATCGGAGCCGTTCGGCTGCCAAGTTTCGATAACAATTCGCCATCGATGACTGCGGATCACGCGACCTAGCCCGAGGCGCGGCCGTTCGACAAGTCAGGTCTTCCGCTCACGAATTTGCTCGAGCGTGCGCCGCAGAAGCGGCAGCTGAGCTAGATCCTTATCCCGACCGGCCGCTTCTTTGGAGCGGATGACATCGCGTAACGAGGCGACTGATACAGAGATCCCGGGACCTATTCGCGTGCGCAACGCCTCTCGGCGAAGATCGCGGTAGCCCCGCGTGCCTGACGGCGTGAAGCAAATATCAAGCTCGCCGGCGGATGTGGTCAGCGTCCACAAGTCGGCGGTTCGCAGCATATGCGCGTCGAGCGGAAACGGGACGCCCCCCCTGTCGCTCGGACTCCGCAAGCGGGCGCGAAGCTCTTTGAGCGCCGCCACGAGACGTTCGAGGTTCGCCTTGTCGGTCGCAGGCGTGATGTCGATGTCCTCAGTCACAACCGGAGCGCCTGCAATGCGGGCGGCGGCGGCGCCGATCAGAACGAATCGGACCCGATGGCGCTCCAGGGCTCCCAGGATCTTTAGCGGATCAGGCTCGGACACTACGAGGCCTGGCTGTCAGCGCGCCGAATTGCCGGCCGGCCATCAGGCCACGCCGCAGCCGTTCGGCTGGGGTGCGGCGTAGTTCGCGCTCGATCAGGACCTGGTCGTGATTGCTAGGGTCGACCCTGGCTAGCCTCATGCTCAACTCGAAACCGGCGGCTCTGATCAGGGAGCGCAACCGCTCCAGGCTCGGAGTCACCTCGTAGCGTTCGTAGCGGCCGATCAGAGATGGCGGCACCCCGCTCCGCCGGCTGAGTTCCGCCTGCGAGATGCCCGCTCGGCGTCTGGCCTCGACCAGCAAATCCCCGCCTACCATCGAATATCAGTTTAACGCCAAATATGTGCTCATTTGGACGGCCGCCAGATCGAGAACGCGCAGAACCGCCTGCCTTCGAATGGGGCGAACCAATGTCCGCCGGGAGCTAACTCGCAATCTCGAATGGCAGATTGGGCTACCAGGTGGAAGGCATCATTACCATGTGGTAATATAAACTACCAATGCGCCTTGATGAGCCTTTGGACGACATCTTTGCCACCGCCAGCCATGTAAGGCTGCTCCGCGCTTTGTTCGCGCTTCCGCATGACGTTGGCAGGAGCGGCCGCGACTTGGCACGGCGCGCCGGGGTCTCCCATCCACGCGCAAACCAGGTACTGGCCGACCTTGCCGCGCAGGGGCTGGTCGCGGTGCAACGGATACCGCGGACGGGCCTCTATCGCATTAACCGGCGCCATGCCCTGGCTGAGCCACTTCGCGAGCTCTTCGAGTTGGAACCAAAGTTGAAATTTGAACTCCTCTCGCTCGTGGCAATGGAACTGAAGGCGCGGCATCTCCCTATTAAGGAGGCCCGGATTTTTGGCAGTGCGGCTCGAGGCGCGATGGCGGCGACGAGTGACGTCGACCTTGCCTTGGTTACAGCGCGTGAGAGCGTAGCCGCGGTAGAGGCCGCGGCGCAGGAAATAGCCGAGACGGCCCGTGAACGGTTCGGGACGCGATTGAATGTGCTGGTGGGTTCACCATCGCTCGAGAAATTGAGCAAGGGCCGTCAAGCGGGACAAGGTATCTGGCAGGCGATAGAGCGTGATGGCATCGATGTACTTGCGCCTCTTAAGGCCGCCAACTGATGGCAAGGGGCAAGACGGTGCAAGTCCGGGGCAACGAGGCCCGGCTCTATTTGGACAAGGCTGTTCAATTCATTGAACAGGCCCGGGCCGGACTCGATGCCGGCCGCAACGACGCGGCGCTCTTAGAAGCAATTCATGCTGCAATCAGCGGTACCGACGCAGTGACCACGGCGCTAGCCGGCGTTCGTTCGACCGACCCGGACCACCAGCGGGCGGCAGACTTGCTAGAGGACATCGTGGCTGTGTCCGACGACCGCCAACGGGCGCGTCAGCTGAGATCCCTGCTTGCGCGCAAGAATGCAGTGGAATACGAATCCCGGAAGACCAGCCCAAAAGAGGCGCGCGATGGTGTCGAACGGGCTGGCCGTATCGTGGATTGGGCTAAGGAAGTACTGGCAGCGGCCCGACTCTAGAGCCAACGTTGCTGACGACAAGACACCCATATTCGATAGCACCGACTCAGCGGCCTCGAACTCCAGAAGCCAGTCTTTGTGAAGAGACCGGCAGCTGCGGCTCAGGCGCGGTTGACGGCGGTCGCAGAGTGGGCATCACGCATCCTCAAGGGGAAAGTGAATCGTGTTGACCGCGTGGGCGCTGTTCTGGTGAGTGTGCTGCTGGCCGCTGGGCTCACCACGTGTGGCAACGGATCGACCGCTGCTGGGCCGCCCTCATCGCCCTCATCAGCACCTACCTCCCCCACATCAACGCCAATGGCATGGTGGAGCACTTACTCGAGCAAGATGTGGGGGTATTCGTTCAAATTCCCGCCGGAATGGACTGACCTGGGTGATCTGGGCGCCGGCAAGACCGAGGAGTATCTATCTAACGTGCCTGTTGGCTCTCCTGAAGGCCTCGATTCAAACGGCATTTTTCTAGCTATTTCGATTCATCAGTTCTCCGGCCGGGCTTGCGCCCAACACGGACTTGCAAATGCGACGGTCGATCGGCAAGACGCGATCGATGTCGACGGGCTGTCGGCAACGCTCTACATACTGTCGGGCCAATTGCCCTATATGGAGCTAAATCTCGAGAAGGACACGTATTGCTACATGTTCTCGTTCGTGTTCGGGAGCCGATCGGCACGAGATGCGAATGAGAGCACCGCGCAGATGATTCTCGGCCAGACGTTTAAGTTCGGCCAACCAACAGCGCCCGCTCCGTGAGTCGGCGGGCTCTACTGGCCGGGGTGCTTATCTTCGCCCTCGCCTCAGTACAGATTGAGGCGTGAGTCGCACAATCTACGCGGCACTTCCCAACACTGCAGGTCGAGTCGCCCGTTATGCAAGCTAGCTCCACGGCTGTGCTCCAACTACCGTGGCCGGCGCGTATTACCTCGCTTCATGCAGCAAGAATTCAAGGCACGCGGAGTTTGCAAAGTGGGACGGTCGGCTGATATTTCCGTCGGGGAGGATTTACCTTGCGGGCCGTCCCACTCCGAAAGTCCAACGCGTCATTCGGATGGACTGATCGTTATTGGGCAAGTTATGTTTTCGCACAGTGGAAAACCCAAGCTGTACCTGGCGGGCCGCTGAAGGCCTCGTGCACGCCGCACTTGCGGCGCAGGCTGCGCCCGGGAAGGATCACGCCAAAGGGGACCGCTACGGACGCGGTAAGCATCCCGCCGACCGCAAAGTTGTGCTCGCACGACTGTGCGTCAGGACAGTCAATGCTTCCCGGCGTCGGATCCCACTGGAGCCAGCGCGCTGAGGCTGGGAGAACGGCTCACGGTAGGAGCTCCTCGCTCAGGTTCGATTCGCGTGCCCGGCTTGCGGCGCAGCTCGCTGTATCTCTTGTACCGGGGTGATGTGGTAGTGCAGGTGGAGCACTGACAGGCCCAACCAACGCACGAAGTGGTCGGTGCGAACTGAGCCGTCGACGTCGGGATACACGTGAAAGACTTCCTTGAGCGGGCGCACGTACCACACTCGGATACGCCCCGGTCCTGCTTCCGTGATCCGATAGAATCCCGGGTCCCCGAATCGATGACCAGACGAGATGAGCTTCAGTGATCCATCCGTCTGCGCCTCTGGTCTGAGCAGCACCGTCGCGTTGCCGCGCACAACAGGAAACACGGTCTTCACGCAAGGTCCGGACCCGGGCGGTGTGGCAGTCGAGTAGAAGCCTGAATAGATAACGAGGCCGCTTGCGAGGTTGCGGCGCAGCCAGCTCGTGAACGCCACGTGTCCCGATTGATCCACCAGCTGCTCGACCTCGCTCGTCATGCCGCGCGCGGTCTCGAGCGGGTACATCGGAAAGTTCAGCTGCTCCATGCGGCGGCTGACGAAATTGATCAGCATCCATCCGAAGGGCCAGAACAGCGGCGACCACTGCGACCACACGTCGAGGTGGTAGCGGCCGGTGTGCTCGTAGAAGTCGCGCACCGATGGGTGCAGGCGACCTGAATCGAACCCATCGCCGTCCAGGTATGCGCAGTCCGGCAGCAGCCCGAGGTCAGAGCCGGTGTTCACTTCGAGTCCGGCCCGGGCGGCGACGGAGCGATGGAAGCCCGCGCCGATCCGTGGCGGACCCGTCGGACCGTCCAGCCAGGGGACGGTGCTCCTATCGACCCGGCGGCCGAAGAGGAAGCAGAGGAACAGGATCACGGCCCCGACAAGGCTGCCCATCAGGCTCCGCACGGATCCACTGTAACCATCCGACTTCGCGTCTTGACCGCGTGATGAAAGACCCAGCGGACCTGTGTCGGGTGTCACACCCGCAACCCACGCCGAGATAGCCTGGCCCGGGCTTGACCGCGCACAATCAATCGTCGCTTTCGACGCTGGGATATCCGCCCTTCGCGTCATGGCTCTCGTTGCCGACGAGCGCGGGCCAGAAAACGCAGAGCAAGGTCATGGGGCTTGTCACGCGCAGGATGTGTCGATCGTGCTGGTCCAACGTATACATGGTGCCGGGATCAAGCTGGTGGGCCTTTCCGCTCGCCACCTCGATTACCTCGCCATTGCCTGCGATGCAGTAGTTGGCCTCGAAATGATTTGCATACTCGAGGTCGAGCTCGGTGCCGGCGTCGATCTCGGTGAGATGAAGCGAGAATTTCACGCCGTCGTCCCGACGCAGGAGCCGACGGCTTCGCCAGCCCTCTCCCCGAACATCTCGCTCAGTTCCCGCCAACTCGACCAAGTTGCGAACGATCATTGCAGCGCCCCTTAATTGACTACCAGGCGGCTTCTATTCGCTCAAGATGATGCGGCACATGCCCGCCGCCCTTACTGCCCGCGAGACGTCTGAGGTCGCCCGCGCCAACCAATCCGGCAAGCAGCCGGTCGTGTTCATCCATGGGCTCTGGCTGCTCGCGAGCAGCTGGGACCGCTGGGCCGATCTGTTCGAGCAAGCCGGCTACTCGGCGGTGAAGCCGGGCTGGCCCGACGACCCGGAGACCGTCGCCGACGCGAAGGCCCGGCCGGAGGCGTTTGCGCGCAAGGGAGTCGGCCAGGTCGCCGGCCACATGGAGACCGTGATCCGCGGACTCACGCGCAAGCCCGCGGTAATCGGTCATTCATTTGGCGGGCTGCTCGCGCAGATCGTCGCGGGCCATGGACTTGCCGCCGCCTCGGTCGCGGTCGACCCCGCTCCGTTTCGCGGCGTCTTGCCGCTGCCGTTCTCCGCGCTGCGAGCCGCGAGCGCGGCACTGAGCAACCCGGCCAATGTCAACAGGGCGGTGTCGCTGAGCAGTGCGCAGTTCCGATTCGCGTTTGCTAACGCCGTCGGCGAGGACGAGGCGAAGCAGCTGTATGAGAGCTACGCGGTGCCCGCACCCGGGAAGCCGCTGTTTCAGGCGGCGTTTGCGAACGTCAATCCGCGCACAGAGGTCAAGGTCGACACCATGAATCCAGACCGCGGACCGATGCTGCTGATCTCCGGCGACAAGGACAACACCGTGCCGTGGGCGATCGTCAACGCTTCGTACAAGCTGCAGAAACGGAACCCAGGCACGACCGAGGTCGTCAGGATTCCCAACCGCGGCCATTCGCTGACCATCGACAGCGGCTGGCGCGAGGTCGCGCAAACCGCGCTCGACTTCATCAAGCGTTTCGCGGCGCCCTGACCGCCCGGGGGACTCTTAACGCGGCGCGCCGCGTGGCAGCAGCACGATGATCAGCGTCGCCAGCGGACCGATGAACAGCGAGATGACCCACCACCAGAAGCCCGATCGGTTCTTGCCCTGCGCGATCCCGGAGTTGATCAACGACAGAGTGAACCATCCGACAGCGAATCCGCCGTTCGTGGGGTTGATCTGTTCCACGAACGTAAGTTACACCGCGGTTCCGATTGCTACAGCAAGCTCCTGATCAGGCGGCCCTGCTCCATCAGGTGACGCGGTCCAAGAAACTGTTCGCGGATGCGCTCGCGCGCCGCGGCACCCATTCGGGCCGCGCGCTCGCGATCGTTCACCAAAGCCGTGACTGCACGACCGAGCGCCTCGAGGTCCTTCGGATCCACGAGCACCCCGTTCTTTCCATCCTCGATCTGATCGGAGATGCCTCCGACGCGGCTCGCAACCACCGGACGCGACTTCCACATAGCTTCGGCGACGGTGAGGCCAAAACCCTCGGCCAGGCTCTTCTGCACGACCACGTCGGCTCGGCGCTGCAGCGCGTTGACCATGGCGGCGTTCTCGTCCTGGTCATCCATCGGCAGCTGCACGATGAGCACGCGCGATGCGATCGAAGCGTCGAGCGCTTGATGCTGCGCCAGAAGCTGCTGCAAGACCTCGGGCTGCTCGGGGTCGTCACGCACCGACGTTGACGCGGGTCCCGCAAGCACGAGGCACGTGTCAGTAGTGAGCGGTGCGACGTGATCGGCGAATGCGTGCATCACTCCGATCGGATCCTTGAGACGGTCCCAGCGCGAAACCTGAAGCACGATTCGCCCACCGGCCGGAACACCCGCCTCCGCGAGAAGGCGACCCATCTCCGCATCGGTTAGCTCTCGGTTCTTGGTCGCGAACGCGTCGATGCATGGGGCGATGGTCCGCACCTTCGACGCATCGAGTCCGTCCCAGACGTAGTTGGGCCGTGAGAACACGAACGCTGAAGCCCTGTCCAGGTACGGCCGCAGCAGCTCCCAGGCAGCGCGAGCGAAATCGTTCGGCTCGTCAACTCCGACGTGCGAGCGCCAGATGACGATCGCGCCCAGCGCGCTCAGCTGCGGCACCAGGCCCGCGGCCTGAGGATCGTGAACGATGACGACGTCGCCCGTGTTGACCACATCGGCGAGGGCGGCTGCGTTGCGCTTCATCGCGCTCTCGTAGGTCGCTCGCTCATCCGGCGAGAAGCCCGCGCCATCCGAGCTCACTCCGTGCAAGAGGTTGTGGACCCGCTTGGTCAACTCGAAGAACTCGGGCGAGCCTTCGATCACGACCCAGCGCTCGTCTATGCCGGCGCCCCGATCGTAGGGAATCAGCGAGGCCAGGAGCTCGGCCACACCACCACCGCGCGCGGTGGAGTTGACGTCCCATACCGTGTGCCCCTGAAGAGCGCCGGCGAGCTCCGCCATCGATCGGCTGAACTCGCCCCAGAGGGGCTCATCCAGTAGCGGCCGGTACCGCTCGATCTCGGCGGGCTCGACCGGAACGTGAATCAGCTTCGCCTTGCGACTGGCGCTCACGCAAGTAGGAACGCGCGACGCGGGAATTTCGGGACTACGGAGCGGGCTCCACCTTCACGCCGTGCCAGAAGGCGACCCTGTCCTTGATGTTCGCCGCGGCTTCGTATGGCTCGGGGTAGTACCACGCGGCGTCGGAATTCACCTTGCCGTCCACCACCACGTCGTAGTAGCTCGCGACGCCCTTCCAGTGGCAGGTCGTGTGACTTTCGCTGGGCTGGAGGCTCGACGCCACCACCGACTCGACCGGGAAATACTGGTTGCCTTCGACGACGACTGTCTCATCGCTGTCGGCGATGACCGCCCCGTTCCATTTGGCCTGGTATCGCATACCAATCCACTACCGGCGGCAGCGCCCGATTATTCAGGCGCTGGCGTGCACCGCTGGATCGGAGCTCAGCGCGTAGGCGACCGCCTGCTCCACCGACATGGCCTGACCCTCCATCCAGGCGCGCCGCTGCTCGGGCGTGGAAATCGACTCCTGCCAGACCCGCTCTTCGGTGATGTTGATGACAGCGGCCAGGGCCGCGCCTGCCCGTTGCTGGTGCGCGGCGGCGGCACCCCCCAGGCGCAGCGCGCGAGCAACGTCGCCCTTGAGCTCTGCCACCGACGCTGAATCGTCCAGGAAGATCACGATCCCAGTCACGTCGACCGCCTGAGCGAAGATCTCGAGGCCCTCACGCGTGAGCGCCTCCGCAAGCGCGACCTCGCCCTGGCCGATCGCGATGATGGCGCGTGTGTGGAGCGCCCAGCCCAGGTTGAACTTATCGCTGCCGAGGCGCCTGAAGACCTCGATCGTCTCGTCCAGGGGCGGGATCGCCAGGTCTTCGCGCCGCAGCTGGTGCCAGTGGTTCCCGATCGTCCAGAGGCAGCGAGTTACGCCAAGGTCGTCCCCAAGATCGCGGTAGAGCGCCAGCGACTCCTCCACCAGCACCAGGCCTCCATCCAGGTCGCTCTTGTCGACCATGCGCGGAAAGCTGGCGTTGTACAGCGCGTTGGCCAGAATCTTTTTGTCGCCGGCCGCTCGAGCCAGTTCCAGGCATTCGTCGTAGAACGCCTGGGCGTCGCGCAGCTCGCCCTGCCAGTAGGCAACTCCGCCGGCCGCCTCGAGCGCGCGGGCGCGCTCGGCTGGATGGTTCTGGGCCGCCGGCGACGCGAGGATTGCTTCGATGCGCGCACGTCCCTCTCGCAGGTGACCGCGCATCTGCCAGAACCGCCAGAACGCAGCGCCGAGAAGCAGCGCCCTCACGTCGTTGCCTCGCGACTGCGCCCAGTCAAACGCCGCCCGGAAGTTGTCGTGGTCCATCTCCAGGCGGTCGAGCCACTTTTTCCGGTCGGTTCCGAACACGTGTGGCTCGGCGACCTCGGCCAGTGCCTGGTAGGCCGCCGCATGGCGGTCCCGGATAGCGGGGGCTTCCCCCGACGCCTCGAGGCGCTCGGCCGCGAACTCGCGCATCACCTGCAGCATCAGCAGCCTGGGCTCGTCGAAGTCGGGCATACGCCTCAAAAGGCTCTGATCCGCAAGCTCGTCAAGACCCGAAAGCACGTCCACGCCAAGCTCGGAAGCAGGCCCGCACACCTCTTCGGCCTGCTCCAGGTTGGCGCCGCGCGCAAAAACGGAGAATCGTGCAAACAGCCGCTTCTGCGGCTCGTCCAGCAGGTCGTAGCTCCACGCGATCGCCCCTTGCAGCGTCTGCTGCCGGCCGGGCAGGTCGCGTGAGCCGCCCGCGAGAAGGCTCAGGCTCGTCTCCAGGCGCGCGAGCAGCGCCTGCGGGCTGAAAAGCTTGATCCGCGCAGCGGCCAGCTCGAGTGCCAGCGGCAGGCCGTCGACACGCTCGCAGATGCCGGCGAGCGCGGGTGCGTTCTCGTTGGTGACCTGAAAGTCGGACTTGGCGGCGAGGGCGCGCTCGATGAAGAGCTTGACCGCCTCGTACTGCGACAGCGCCTCGAGCGACGGCAGCGCCTTCACGTCCGGCACGCGCAGCGGCTGGACGGCGAACTCCTGCTCTCCGTACACGCGCAGCACCGCACGGCTGCTCACGATCGCTTTCACGTCCGCGCTCTGGCGAAGGATGCCGGACACGACCGGCGCCCCATCGGGCATTAGCTGCTCGAAGTTGTCGAGTACCAGCAGCACGCGCTTGCCTCGCAGGTGCCCCAGCACCGTGTCGAGCGGCCGGTCGTTGCCCGCGATGGCAAGCCCGATCGACTGGGCCATGGCCGACGCGATCAGGTTCGGGTCGGTCACCGCCGAGAGAGGCACGAAAAAGACGCCATCGGGAAACGACTGCACGAGGTCCGCAGCCACCTGCAGGCTGAGCCGTGTCTTGCCGATGCCGCCCGGCCCGGTCAGCGTCAACAGCCGAGTGCCGGCCAGGAGGCGCTTCGCCTCGACGACATCCCCTTCGCGCCCGACAAAGCTCGTGAGCTGCGTGGGCAGGTTGTTCGGCGTGGTGTCTAGCGTGCGCAGCGCCGGGAACGTGTCCGGGAGCCCATCTACGACGAGCTGGTACAGGTGCTCCGACTTCGCGAGGTCCTTGAGGCGGTGGACGCCAAGGTCCTTCAGCTTCAGCTCACCTGATGGCAGGCTCTCCTCGACCAGACCGCGGGTGCTCTCCGACAGCACCACCTGCCCGCCATGCGCGGAAGCGGCGACTCGCGCCGCGTGGTGCACGTCTAGACCGATGTATTCATTGCCGACCAGCGGCGCCTCGCCTGTGTGCAGGCCGATGCGCACGCGGATCGCGCCGCCTTCAGGCCACTTGTGTGTCGCGAAGCCGCGCTGGGCGTCGGCAGCGGCGCCGCATGCGTCGAGCGCGCTCTGGA
>VBIA01000041.1 GCA_005879985.1 Chloroflexota bacterium
GACCGGACCCGGAGAGGATCTTCGAGCGCTTCTACCGTGCGGACGCGTCGAGGTCGGCCGCGGCAGGCGGCGTCGGCCTGGGCCTCGCAATCTCGCGTGAGCTGGTTGCGGCGATGAAGGGCACGCTACGCGCAGAGCTGGCCGCCGGCAACACGCTCCTCATGCGCCTGTCGCTGCCCAAATCAACCTAAATGCACCCATCGTGGCGGGGGCGGAGGAGTTGACCTCCGCCGCGACTTTGTCCTTCTGGATCCCAGCGTCGTTGGGCGAGGGGGGTCCCGCGGGGGGCTCCTGATCCCCCCGCGCCCTTAACGCGGTCCGCGGACGATCGCCTCGCGCGAGCGGCGGTGGCGTTCCTCCGCCTCGGCCTGATCGCCGCGCAGCTCTGACACTCGCGCCAGCGCGCGCCAGGTCCACCCTGGCAGCTGCCTGTCGCCAAGCTCCTCCGCGATGCGGATTGCGAAACGCAGGTCCTCCTCGGCCTCGTCCAGACGTCCAAGCTCGCGCTTGGCGATTCCGCGCGCCGCCCGGGCGTCGGCCAGCTCCCATCGCGCGCCGAGCTCAGCGAAGATCGACACCGCCTGGTCGAACCACGGGATGGACTCCTCACGCCGGCCGAGATCGTCGAACACCCGCGCCTTCTGGACGTACGTGTTGGCGACGCTGAACTGGTCGCCGCACTCCTCGGCGAGCTTGCCCGCATCCTCGATGAGCTTCAACGCCCCTTCCATGTCGTGCATCTCGGTGCGGTTGATGGAGAGCGCGGTCAGCGAGCGCACGCGCGCCCACGTGTCCTCGGAGTCGGAAAGCTCCAGCGCGCGGCGCCAGACCTTCTCGGCCTCGTCGAACTGGTACCGGGTCCACGGCACCCAGCCCTGGAACAAGAGGCTCCGCACGATCGCCCACGAATCATCGAGTCGCTCCGCTGCCTCGAGGGATCGCTGCAGCAGCTTCTCCGCCTTGTCGACGTCGCCCTCGTAGTTGATGGCGATGTCGCCGAGGAACCGCAGCGCCATCGCCAGCGCAAACGAGTCGTCCTGGGCCTCGCCAAGCGCCACCGCCCGCTTGAGCACCTCGAGGGCGGCCGGGTAGTCGCCCAGCCAGTAGCTGGACTCGCCCAGGCCGGCGAGGATGCGCGCCTCTCGAACGCCCCAGCCCTCCTCGGCCCCGCTCATCGTGAGTGCCCGCCGGTAGCGGTCCACAGCAGATCTGCTTTCCATTCGCCGGCGCGCTCGATCGCCTGACTTCAGGAGGGCGTCAGCCGCCTCGTTCGGCGCCGAGCGGTCATTCGGGTCGAGGTCGATTGAGGCAAGCGCGGCGAGGTACAGGTGGTCGGCGGCAGCCGTCTGGTAGCCGGCGGCATCGATCTGCGCCGCGACCAGGCGGTGCAGACGCCGGCGCTCGCGCTTGGGGAGGCTCGCATATGCGACCTCTTTGACCATGGAATGTCGCATCCGCCAGCCCGGTGCCGGCGGGCCGTGAGGGTCCTTGACCAGGACCTCGGCCTCTTCGAGCTGCTCGATCTCACCGACGGTCGCCTCCGGATCCACGATGGCAAGCTCGTGCACGTCGAAGCCGTACATGAACACCGAGATCCGCCGCGCAAGGTCCCGCAGCCGCGCCGGAAGTGCGTCGCCGGTCATGAGCATGCCGGTTGTCTCGATGATGAAGAAGGGATTGCCGCCTGCCCGCCTTGCGATCTCGGAAGCCTCGGGGTCGCTCAACTGGCCGCCCGCCGCGTGGCGCACGAGGTGGATCGATTCGTCGGTGGAAAGCGGGTCGAGGCGGAGCAGCACGGCGTTGCTGCTCGACGAGCCCCACGCCGGACGCTCGTCGAGAAGCTCGCTGCGCGCCAGCGTGAGCACGAGCGCGCGCCGCGGCCCGCGGCGGCCGGGCGAACCGAGCCGCTCGATCAGGTCGAGCATGGCCGGCCGGAGCGTGTGTGCGTCCTCGAAAACCAGGGCGACCGGATGATCGCGCGCCAGCGCGTCGACCAGAGAGATGAAGCCGGCCTGCACGTCGTGGACGAACGCCGACTCCTCGCGCCGCTCGCCGCTGACGCCAAAGAGCAGTCCTAGCCATTCGACGGTGCGGTCGAGGTTGCCCTGGACGCCGCTGGCCTCGACCAGCTCGCGCAGGCAGCGCCGGATGGCCTCGGGTGGATCGGCGGGCTCGATGCAGGCGAGCTCGCTCACGATCGCGGCGGCGGGGGAGAACGTCGAGCTGTCCCCGAAGCCGCGAGACTGGCCGCGAAGGATGCGGACCGTTGCGCTCATGCCCGCCGCCAGCTCGTCCGCCAGCCGCGACTTGCCGATCCCGGGCTCGCCGACGATCGTGACCAGCACAGGCTTGCCGGTCGAGCTCGCGAGGCCGAGGCTCTGGCCGAGGATGGCCTGCTCGCTGACCCTGTTGACGAACGGGATTGTGCGACGCGTCGAACGCGTGGTCAGGCCCTCGACCGGGTAGGCGTCGAGCGAGTCGGCGAAGCCTTTGGCCCTGACCCGGCGCCTCCGCCCGAATGAGACCTGGTTGGTGGTGAGCGTGTGCGCAGTCGCGCCCGCCAACACCTGGCCCGGCAGCGCCGCGGTCTGCAGCCTCGCGGCGGCGTTCACCACCGCGCCCGTGACCAGCAGCTGGCCGGCCGGACCAACACCGGTCGCGGCTTCGCCCGACTCGACGCCGACCCGAACCTGCAGCCCCTCCTCGAGACCCGCGTCCGCCGCGAGCCGCCTTGTCCGCCCCCGGATGGCGAGCCCTGCGCGAATCGCGCGCAGCGCGTCGTCCTCGTGGACCTGGGGCAGGCCGAAGACCGCCATCACCGCGTCCCCGATGAACTTCTCCGGGCGGCCGCGCAGCGCCTGCAGCTCCTCGACCGCGGCATCGAAGAAGGCCCCGAGCAGCTCGCGCGACCGTTCGGGGTCGAGCCGCCGCGCCAGGGCGGTCGAGTCCACGATGTCGGCGAAGAGGACGGTGACCATCTTCCGTTCCTCGGTGCCGAGCATGCCCCCGACGGACGCGCCGCAGCTGGGGCAGAAACGAGCCCCGGGAGGCAGCGGGCGGCCGCAGACGGGACAGACCATGGACTGAGGATAGAAGTGCGGGAGAGGTCGGGGCTCCGTGGCGGCGGGACTGAGGACATCTGTTGTCCTGACGCGCGCTCCTTTATATTTTTGCCGTGCCTCAGGACGCCAAGATCAAGGCGCTCAGCCAGGTGCCGCTGTTCGACGGGTGCTCGGCGCGGGAGCTGGGGTTCATCGCGAGCCGCACCGATGAGGTGCCGGTCGGCGCGGGCCGGGTGCTCACCAAGCAGGGCAGGCCGGGCAACTCCTTCTACGTGATCCTCGACGGCGAGGCCGAGGTGGAAATCGACGGAGCCAAGCGCGGCACCCTGAAGAAGGGGGACTTCTTCGGAGAGATCAGCATGCTCGACCGCGGCAACGCCACCGCGACGGTTACCACGACGAAACCGTCACGGCTGATGGTCATGAGTCACTCGCAGTTTCGCGACGCCGTGAAGGCGAGCGAGGCGATCCTGGTGAAGGTGCTGGCGGTGATGGGCCACCGGCTGCGCGCCGACCTGGAGGCGGTGCGGGAAAGGGAAGCGAAGACCAGGAAGCGCTAGCGACCCTACCCGGTCGAAAACTTCTGCGCGTTGCCCATCCTCGGCCAGACGTACGCCTGGATGTTGGCGACTGCCTGCCGGAAGTGATTCCCATCGTGATGGATCCACTCGTGCAGGAGCTCCTCGACGCTGAGCCGGCCAACCTCGGGATGGTTGCCGGATCGCGACAGCTGATCGGGCTTCAACGAGCGGATCAGCTCGACGCTTTCGCTTCGCACGTGAGCGATCTCTTCGGCGAGCTCTGAGGGCCTCTTGTCGCAGTCTTTGCGCGCGTGAGCGATCGAGTTGCGGTCCCACGTGGGCAGGTCCGGGTCCTGGGCGCCGAGGATGATGCGGATGCGTCCGGCGAAGCCCCGCTTCTCGGCCTCGATGATGTGGCCCACGCATTCGTTGACGCACCACTCACCCTGGGCGGGATGCCATAAGGCGATCTCGGGTGTAAGCCCCTTGAGCATCGACACGATGCCCTGCCCGGAGGCTTCGAGGACGTTGGCGACCTCCGAGGGATTCAAGCCCTAGCCCGCGGGGACGACGAGGGTCACAGGGTTCTCGATGAGGCGCTTGACCTCGGCCATGAACTGCGCCGCGGTCTGGCCGTAGAACACTCGATGGTCGACGGACAGCGTCATGCGCATGACCTTGCCGGGCACGATCCGGCCGTCCTCGACGACCGGCACGTCCTTGATGGCGCCTACAGCGAGGATCGCGGACTCCGGCGGGTTGATGATCGCGACGAACTCGTCGACGCCGTACATGCCGAGGTTGGAGATCGAGAAGGTCGCGCCGGAGAGGTCGTGCTCGCCGGGCCGGCCTGAGCGAGCGCGCTCGATGACCTGACGCGACTCGATCGAAATCTGGGCCAGGTCCTTGCGATCGACATCGTGCACCACCGGCACCAGCAGTCCGAGGCCCTGGCTGGGCGGCACGGCCAGCCCGATGTTGATCGAGCGCTTGCGCTGGAAGCGGCCGTCGACCCATGAGCTGTTGACCTCGGGGAACCTGCGCAGCGCGAGCGCGCACGCCCGCATGAGGATGTCGGTCATCGTCACCTTCTCGGCGCCGGGTACCGACTCCTTCAGCTGCTGGCGCAATTTCACCGCCTCATCCACCCGCGCCTCGACGGTCACGTTGAAGTTGGGGACGGTGGCTTTGGCCTCGGCCATCCGCTTGGCGATGGTCGCCTGCATTCGTGTCGGCTCGATGACCTCGACCTCCGGGCCGGCCGGCGCGGCCGGTGTTTCAGTCCGATGTCGCTCCCGGCGCGCGTCGCCGCCGGCGGCCGCGAGCACGTCCTCCTTGACGATGCGCCCGTCGGGGCCTGTTCCTGAGATGGCACGCAGGTCTACGCCCATCTCTTCCGCAATCCGTCTGGCGAGTGGAGAGGCCTTGATCTCGGTGGCGGCGCAGGCTTTTCTGCCGCCTGCTTCTCTGCCTTCGGCGGTTCTATGGGCGGTGCCTTTTTCTCCGGCTGCTCTGTCGCCAGCTGTTCTTTGGGCGGCTCCTTCTTCTCAGCTGCCGGGGCGGCCCCACCCGCGCCGATACGCGCGATCGCCGCGCCGATCTTGGCGGGCACGCCCTTCTCGACGAGGATCTCGAGCGTCCCGTCGTCCTCGGCCTCGAGGTCAAAGGTCGCCTTGTCCGACTCGACCTCGGCGAGCACCTCGCCCTTGTGCACCTCGTCGCCGCTCGACTTCTTCCACTCGACGATCGTGCCCTCCTCCATCGTGTCGGAGAGCTTGGGCATGTTGACGTCAGCCACTACGCATCGACCTCGCGCTTGCCTACGGTTCGCCTGACAAGCCGCTTGATGTCCTCCGCGGTCGGGATCGACATCTTCTCCAGCGGCAGGCTGTACGGCATCGGCACCTGCGCGCCGCCGAGGCGGAGGATGGGCGCGTCCAGGTAGTCGAAGCAGCGTTCCTGGATGCCGGCGGCGAGCTCGGCCGTGGCGCCGTAGGTCGCCCAGCCCTCTTCGACCACCACAGCACGCGACGTGCGCTTCACCGACTCGACGATCGGATTCCAGTCGATCGGCCGGATGGAGCGCAGGTCGATGACCTCGGCGTCGATGTCCTCCTCCTCGAGCTGCTTCGCGGCTTCATGGGCAAGCACCGCCATGCGCGACACGCCGACGATCGTGACGTCCGATCCTCGCCGCCTCACCGCCGCCTTGCCGATCGGCGTCGTGTAGTCGCCGTCAGGTACAGGCCCGCGCACGTTGTAGAGGCTCATCGACTCCAGGAACATCACCGGGTTGTCGGAGCGGATGGCCGACTTCAGCATGCCCTTGGCGTCCTCGGGCGTCGTCGGTGCGACCACCAGCAGACCGGGGATCAGGCCGTACAGCACCTCGAAGCTGTGCGAATGCTGCGCCGAAAGCTGGTGACCCGCGCCGCCCGGCATGCGGACCACCATCGGCACCTTGGCCTCGCCGCCGAACATGTACCGGATCTTCGCCGCGTTGTTGACGATCTGGTCGTAAGCGATGAGCGAGAAGTTGATGGTCATCATCTCGACCACCGGTCGCAGGCCGAGCATCGCGGCCCCGATGGCGGTGCCGATGATCGCCTCTTCGGCGATCGGCGCGTCGACCACGCGGTCAGGGCCGAAACGATCCAGCAGGCCGTCGGTGACGCGATACGCGCCGCCGAACTTGCCGATGTCCTCGCCGATGAGAAACACCGAGTCGTCGCGCGCCATCTCCTCGGTAAGCGCCTCCCGCAGGGCGACGCGGTAGAGCTTGTCCTCGGCCATCAGTTTGCCGGGCCCCGCTGGGCGAGTGCCGGCACTCGCTGGTCTAAACCGGGATTTAGGTTGGTGAGTGCCGGCACTGGGCGGGGTGAGAAGGTCACGTCTGCCTAGACCTCGGGAGCCTTCAGCTCGGGACGGTCTTCCCACTCGTCGGCGTAGACGTAGCGGTAGAGGTCGGCAGGCTTCGGATCCGGGCTTTCATCGGCGAACTTGATGATTTCCTGGACCTCGTTGTCGACCTCGACGCGCACGTTCTTGAAGTACTCCTCGTCGGCGAGGCCCGCCTTCTCCAGTTCGTGCTCGAAGAAGACGATGGGATCGGCCTTGCGCCACTTCTCCTTGTCTTCCTGGGAGCGGTACTTGTCCGGGTCGACGACGGAGTGGCCCTTGAAGCGGTAGCAGAGCGCCTCCACGAAGCGGGGTTCTGAGTCGGCGCGCGTCTTCTCGACCATCTCCGAAGTGCGCAACATGACCTCGAGCAGGTTCATGCCGTCGACCTGGATCGATTCCATGTCGTACGCGCACGCCTTCTTGTAGATGTCCTTCACCGCGGACGCGGCCTCCACAGGCGTGCCCATGCCGTACCGGTTGTTGATGCAGAACCAGACGACCGGGAGCTTGAAGACCTTCGCGAAGTTCAGCGACTCGTGGAACGCGCCGATGTTGGTGGCGCCGTCGCCGAACATGCAGAACACGACGTCCTTTGTCTTGCGGTAGCGCACCGCCCAGCCGGCGCCGCTGGCGAGCGGAAGGTGCCCGCCCACGATTCCATAGCCGCCCATGAACCGGAGCTTGGCGTCGAACATGTGCATCGACCCGCCGCGCCCATGCGACGTGCCGGTCTCCTTGCCGAACAGCTCGGCCATCACGGCTTTCGGATCGACACCGCGCGCGATCGCGTGTCCGTGCTCGCGATAGCTGGTGAAGATGTAGTCGTTCGGCTTGAGGGCCGTGATGCCGCCTACCACTGTCGCCTCCTCACCGATGTTGAGGTGGCAGTAACCGCCGATCTTCGCTTTCGTGTACTGCTCCTGCGCGCGTTCCTCGAAGCGCCGGATGAGCTGCATCTCGCGATGCAGCCCGAGCAGCAGGTCCTTGTTGTCCTTGCTCAGCTCCAGGGTTTTGGGCGAAACCTCAACCGCGGCCACAACAGGATTATTGGACTTCGCCTCCCCGCTCTGCGGGGGCGCTGCGCCCACCGCGCTGTGCGCGGCGGCTGGCGGTGTCGGCGCCGCAGGCGCCGGGTGGGGGGTGGAGATCTTGCGATTCGCAACGTGAATAGCGCGACCCTGCGCCGCGAGCGCGGCCTCCATCAGCGACTCGGGCAGCGTCGGGTGCGCGTGGATCGTGAGGTCGAGCTGCTCGAGCGTCAGTCCGTTCTGGATCGCAAGCGTCGCCTCGGCGATGAGGTCGGTCGCGCGCGGTCCGATGATGTGCGCGCCGAGCAGCTTGCCCGAGCCCGCGTCGGCGATGACCTTGACGAAGCCCTCGCTCTGGCCCAGCGTGAGCGCGCGCCCCGACGCCGCGAACGGGAAGCGGCCGACGCGGACTTCGAGGCCTTTATCCTTCGCCTCTTTCTCGCCCAACCCGACGTGAGCGATCTCAGGGTCCGTGTACACGCAATTGGGCGCGGCGTGATAGTCGGGCACACGATTGGAGTGGCCGGCGATGTTCTCGATCGCGCAGACGCCCTCGTACGACGCGACGTGGGCAAGCATGATGCCGCCGATGACGTCGCCGATCGCCCACACGTGGTCCGCCGTGGTGCGCAGGTGCGGGTCGACCACGACGCGCCCGCGCTCGAGCTTCACGCCGGCCTCGTCCGCGCCGAGCCCCTCCGTGTACGGCGAACGGCCGACGGCGAGCAGCACCTGGTCCGCATCGACGGCCCCGCCCTCGCCGCCCGCCGAGAACTGCACCTGCAGCCCGCCCTTCGACTTGACGACCTCCGTGACCTTGGCGTTGGTCTGGATCACGCCGCCCAGCCCGGTCAGATGCTTGGCGTACGCGGTGACCAGGTCGGCGTCGACCATCGGGAGAACCTGCGGCAGCATCTCCAGCACCGTGACCTTGGTGCCGAGCGCCGCGAACATCGCCGCGAACTCCATCCCGACCACACCGCCGCCGATGACCGCAAGGCGGGCCGGAATTTCTTTGAGCTCGAGGATGCGGTCGGAGTCGATCGTGAGCTCGGCGCCTTTCAGCGGGATGCGCGAGACGGCCGAGCCGGTCGCGATGACGATGTCTTTGGCCGCGATCGACTCGCCATCGATCGCGACCTGGCCCTTGCCCGCCAGACGCGCGGCGCCGTGTAACGACGTGACTCCGCCGGCCTTGAGCAGGCCCTCGACGCCCTTGACCAGCTGATCGACGACCTGAGTCTTTCGTTTTTGCGCTGTTGGCCAGTCGAAGCCGACGTTGCCGGTGATCAGGCCGAACGGCTCGCCGCCCTTGGCGAGCGAGTAGAGCTCGGTCGACTGCAGCAGCGCCTTGGTCGGGATGCATCCGCGGACCAGGCACGTGCCGCCCATGCGGTCCTTCTCGACGATGGCTGTGGACGCGCCGAGCTGCGCGGCGCGCAAGGCGGCGACATAGCCGCCGGGGCCGCCGCCGATCACGACTACATCAAATGACGACGCCATCGTCCCCACCTATACCAGCCATCGAAGCTGATTATGTCCGCATGATCGATTGTGCGGCCACTGCCGGCCGCGGCACCCTGACCACCGCCGTGCCCGAGGCGCGATCCCAGGCCAGGCGCTCCGGCACGCCACCTCCGACGCCGATCCGGGCGTTCAAGGCCCATGCGATGAAGTAGATCGGGCCCAGCACTGGAACCGACTGGAACACGACAAACCGCACGGCAGCCCGCAGCCAGCCCGGCCTACCGCCGCCGTCCACATGCACCACCCGCAGTCCTGTGGCGAGCTGACCCAGGGTGCGACCCCAGACGGCCGTGGGGAGGACCTGGAGGAGCAGCACGCAGATCGGATAGCTGATCACGGGGAGGACGTCGCCGAGCGCGGCGGCGGCGACGCCGAATATCACCCAGCTCACCAGGCCGGCGCCAAAGCGCCGCGTGAAGCTGGAGGGAGTTCCGGACTTTGAGGGATCCAGAGTCGAGGGCCGGTCGAGCCGCCGCCACAGGGATCCGAAAGCCACCGCGGCCGGGGCCACGACGAGCGCCGCCCAGACCTGGGTCCCGGGGTTGTCGAGGAAGGGGCTCGACGGATAGCCGAAGCTGAACAGCGCCCCGACGCCCAGTGCTGCGAGACCGGCTGCCCAGGCCACACGACCTCTTGCCGGTTGGGTCTGCACGACATAAACCGAGGCCGCGACGACGATGAGGGCGGCGGTGAGGACGAAGCCAAGGGCGAACAGTGCGGTCTCGACGGCGCCTGGGCTGGCCGGACCGACGACGAACGACACGGCGGCGATGATCGCCATCCAGCGGGTGACCATGCTCGGCGCGACGAACATCAGCCCGATCAGCAGCAAGCACCATCCCGCGATCGAGCCGTACATGGGCCAAAGATGCGCGGGATAAGCGGTCGACTCGGCGGCGGAGTCAATGCCGTACATGACAACCACAAGCACCGCGCCGGGCAGCGGAGCCAGGGGCACGAATCGGCGCAGTTCCATCGCTAGGTCGAGGAGCGCGCTCCGTTCGGGCTGTAGCGGTTGACTATGGGCATGCGGCGATCGCGGCCGAACGCGCGGGGGGTGATCTTGACCCCTGGCGGCGCCTGGCGTCGCTTGTACTCGCTGCGGTCGACGAGCTCGATCACGCGCGCCACAGTCGCGGGGTCGTGCCCGGCGGAGACGAGCTCCTCGGGGCTCAGGTCCTGCTCGATGTAGCCCTGCAGGATCGGGTCGAGCTTCTCGTACGGGGGCAGGCTGTCGCTGTCGCGCTGGTCGGGCTTGAGCTCAGCCGACGGCGGCTTGGTGATGACGCGATCCGGGATCACGTGGCTCAGCGAGTTGCGGTAGCGGCACAGCTCGTAGACGGTGGTCTTCGTCAGGTCCTTGAGCACCGCGAAGCCGCCGGCGATGTCGCCGTAGAGGGTGCCGTATCCGGTCGCGAGCTCCGACTTGTTGCCCGTGCTCAGCACGATGTAGCCCAGCTTGTTGGAGAGCGCGTGCAGGATCGTCATTCGGATGCGTGGCTGGATGTTCTCCTCGGCGATCCCGGGCTTCGTGCCTTTGAACGTGTCAGTGAGGACCTCCTCCAGGCCGTGATGCGCGGGCTCGATCGGGAAGTCGAGGAGCTGGATGCCGAGCGCCTCGGCGACTGCTCCCGCGTCGTCCAGGCTCTCGGCCGAGGTGTGCCGCGACGGCATGCGCACCCCGATGACGTTCTCGGGCCCCAGCGCGTCTGCGGCGACGGCCGCGGTGAGCGCCGAGTCCACGCCACCGGACATGCCGATCAGGACCTTCTTGAAGTTCTGCTTGTGCACGTAGTCGTGTATGCCGAGCACAACGGCGGTGTAGATCTCAGCGGCGCCTTCGAGCGGCTCCGCCATGCGGTGCTCGATCGCGCCCCGCTTTGACGATGGGGCGCCCTCGAGCGCAACCTCGGTCACTTCCAGCTCCAGCCGCGCCGCACCTTCAGCCTCGTGCCGGATCTTCTCGAGCGGCCGGTGGAACGGCACCGCGCCGGCGTTGATGTCGCAAAGCAGCAGCTCCTCCGCAAAGGACGAGGCGTGCGCGAGCATCTCGCCGCGAGGCCCGAACACCACGCTGTTGCCGTCGAATACCAGCTCGTCCTGCCCGCCCACCGTGTTGACGTAGGCGACGAACGCGCCGTAGTCGACCGCACGCTCCGCGACCATCTTCTCCCGCTCGACGCGCTTGCCGGCGTGGAACGGAGACCCGTTGATGTTGATCAGCACCTCAGCGCCATGGTCGACCTGCCAGGCCATCGGGCCCGCCGGGTACCAGCAGTCCTCGCAGATGCTCACCGCGATCCGGACGCCCGCGAGCTCGAAGATCGGGCAGCGGTGCCCGACCGCGAAGTAACGCTCTTCGTCGAAGACGCCGTAGTTGGGCAGGAAGACCTTGTGATAGACGGCCTTCAGCTCTTTGTTGTGGATGAAGGCTGCGGCGTTGAAGATCTCGCCGTCGTCGTCGACAAAACCGACCACGGCCGAGATTCCAGCCGTGGCGGCGACCACCGACTCGAGCTGCTTCAAGTTGTCGCGTACGAAGCTCGGCTTGAGGACCAGGTCCTCCGGTGGATAGCCGGTGAGCGCCAGCTCCGGGAAGCACACCACGTCGGCGCCTTTGTCGCGCGCCTCCTTGATGCGGTCTTTGATCAGCCTGGCGTTGCCGTCGAGATCGCCCACGATGGGGTTGACCTGGGCCAGCGCGACGCGCAGTACCCGCTCCATCGAGCTCAATTCTGAGGTTTGGCCACATTCCCCTCCCCACCATGTGGGGAGGTCGGGTGTGGGTGTGGCTGCATTCCCCTCCCCACCATGTGGGGAGGTTGGGTGGGGATGTCCACTTACCATTGCCGTTGATGCCCTTCTTCGAGCGGTTGCGCGCGCTCTCCAAAGAGCGCCGGACGATGCTGTGCGTCGGGCTGGACCCCGACCCGGAGCGCATCGACGGCGCAGCCGCCGGGGCGCTGCGCCACTGCAGCGAGGTTGCCCGCCAGACCGAGGAGCACGCCTGCTGCTTCAAGCCGAACAGCGCCTTCTGGGAGCAGTACGGGCCGGACGGCTGGAAGGCGCTGATCGAGCTCCACGAGGAGTTCGCCGAAACACCTTTCCTGCTGGACGCCAAGCGCGGCGACATGGGCAACACGATGAAGGCCTACGCGCACGCGGTCTTCACCACGCTGGCGATGGACGCGGCGACGGTGAGCCCCTACTTCGGCAGGGACTCGCTCGAGGAGTTCACGCGATACGAGGACCGCGGCGTATACGTCGTGTGTCGCAGCTCGAACCCGGGCGCGGAGGACCTGCAACATCTCGACGCTGATGGCGCGCCGCTGTTCCTTCGTGTCGCGGACATGGCCGAGCGAGCCAATCGCCACGGGAACGTGGGCCTGGTCGTCGGCGCGACCGCACCGTCCGCGGTCGCCGACGTGCGCAAGGCCTCGAAGCTCCCGTTTCTCATTCCGGGGGTTGGCGCGCAGGGTGGCGACGTGTCGGCCTCGGTGCGGGCGGCCTGGAACGGTGATCCGGCCTCGTGTCTCATCTCGGTGAGCCGCGCGATCCTCTTCGACCGCAATCCATCGCGCGCCGCCGCCGGCGTACGCGCGGAGATCAACGCGGTCATCGGCAAGCTGACATGAGCGAAGTCCGCCGGTCGAGCTGGCTCTGGCGGTCGGCAGTCGCGGCGCCAATCGTCAAGGGTGTGCTGTGCGGAATCGCGGGTGTTGCTGCGCTTGCCGAATCGCTTTCGAACGATGGCCACGAAGCCCTGATGGGCACTCTGTTGTTCTCATCCTCCTTCGGGTTGATGGCGGTGGCGGCCGGATATCTCGCGGCGGCATTCCTGGTTGCGGGGAGGGGGCCGGGATGGCTTGGCGCCGGAGCGGTGCTTGATGGGATGCTCACGCTGGTGATCGTTTTGGCATTGATCTGGGTCGGGCTGATCTTCGGGCCAGAGATTGCCGATGGTTACAAGCCCGGTCTGGGGCCACTTGCGATTGCCATCGTCATCCTTGTCAACTGGATCGTGGCCCTGATTCCGGTCGTGGCGGTTTCGGTTGGGCAGCGGCGGTCGAGCGGATGAGCGAGCAGCGCCACAAAGCGAGGCTCGTGCTCACGGGGCACATCATCGATTCGATGATCCTGCCCCAGGTGATGGACCTGGTCATGGACCTCGGCGGGCGACACGTCCTACTGCCGCATGGAGGTGGTCGCCTCAACCGCCGAGCAGCTCGACAAGATCGTGAAGGGAGCCCGCGCGCTCGGCGCGGCCTCCGAGTCCGAGCGGCCGGTGCGGCTCGAGCGCGTCATCAAAGAAGGCGTGTTCCCTGAAGGCTTCTACTCGACGAGCAACCTGCCCACAGAGGTTTTTCTCGACGGAACATGGATCCCCGTCGAGAGCATCGAGATGGACGCCGCGATCTCGGTCGACCGGCGCGCCAGACGGGCGCGCTGCATCGTGTTCCAGGGCGCGAGCATGGGCACCGACATCGTGGTCGGCTACGAGGGCGTGCGCGTGACACCGCTCGAGCGATCGCGCAAGACCGAGATCTTCAGCTTCATGGCGAGCGAGGTCTCGGCCGAGAAGCCGAAGAAGGTGCTCATCGGGGCGATCGCGGCGGAGATGAAGAACATCCGCGACGAAGGCGGCCGCATCGCGGTCGTCGCCGGCCCCGCGGTCGTGCACACGGGCGCCAGCCGCTACCTGTCACGGCTGATCGAGCTCGGTTATGTGCAGGTCCTCTTCGCGGGCAACGCGCTTGCGGTGCACGACGTCGAGGCAGCGCTTTTCGGGACGGCGCTTGGCGTGAACATCGAGAGCGGTGCGCCGAGCGAGCACGGGCATGAGCACCACATGCGCGCCATCAACAAGGTGCGCGCGGCCGGCGGGCTGAAGCAGATGGTCGAAAGCGGTCAGCTGCGCAGCGGCATCATGAAGTCGGCGATCGACCATGGGGTCGACATGGTGCTGGCCGGGTCGATACGCGACGACGGACCGCTTCCCGACGTGATCACCGACATGGTCGAGGCCCAGGAGCGCATGCGCGCGAACCTGGGCGGCGTGCGCATGGCGCTGATGCTCTCGACGATGCTGCACTCGATCGCCACGGGCAACATGCTGCCGGCCGGCGTCAGGACCGTTTGCGTCGACATCAACCCAGCGGTCGTGACCAAGCTGGCCGACCGGGGCACCTGGCAGTCGATCGGCCTGGTCACCGACGTCGAATCCTTCTTGCGCGAACTGGCCCTCGTCATCGAAACTGGGGCCCATGGCAAAGGGCCGAAACAAGCAAGGCCGCGAAGTTAAGAAAAAGAAGAAGGCCAAGCAGCCGGGCGGCGCCCCCGCGGCGGACGTTCAGTTCCGCCATCACTCGGTGGTGACGAACCAGCCGGAGCAGCCAGGACCCGCACCCAGGGTCGGGGAATAGGCCCGCCGGCCCGATTCTCTGCGATCGGGTTTCTCGGCGGGTTTCTGGGAGGGCTTTTCGGCGTTGGCGGCGGGTTCGTGATGATCCCGCTGCTGGTGCTTTGGGCCGGGCTCGGCCAGCGGCAGGCCAACGCCACCTCGCTCGTGGCGATCATTCCGATCGCCATAGCCGCCGTGCCCATCTACTACTTTCGCGCCGGCGCGCCACAGGTCGACCTGCGGGTCGCGCTGTTCCTGGTCATCGGCAGCATGGTCGGCGCCTACATCGGCGCCCGGGCGCTGAAGCGCATCCCCGAGCGCCAGCTGCGCATCGGCGTGGCGATCGTGATGGTGCTGGTGGGCATCAAGCAGGTGGTTCTGCCATGACGCTGACCGACCTGGCCGCGGTGTTCGGGGGACTGGCAGCCGGCCTGCTTAGCGGCGCGATCGGCATCGGCGGCGGGCTGGTCTTCGTGCCGATGCTTACGATCGGATTTCGGGTGGCCCAGACGGTGGCTCAGGGCACCTCGCTGGCGGCAATCGTGCCCACTGCCTTGGTGGGCGGGATCACGCACGTGCGCCAGGGCAACGCCAACGTCGCCGCCGCCTGGTGGCTCGGTGGGGCGGGGGTGGTGGGGGCGATCGGGGGCGCGCTGCTGGCTGTGCACCTCGGGAGCGGGGTCCTGGCTCGGGTGTTCGGGGCTTTCTACATCGGCGCGGCGCTGCTGCTCCTGCAGCGGGCGCTGACGACGCGCGAATCCGAGCCGCCGGCGCCTTCTTCGTAAACGCATTGACACGATGACGCAGCGCGGCGTAACGTCGCGTGCGGAACCGGTACTGGCCGGTACCAATGCGTTGATGACCTGAAGGACCACGAGAAGGAGATCCGCCCGGTGGCGGCCCAGTACGACGAGAGCGAGGAGTTCCCGTGGCCGGTGGTCAAGAAAGCGGCCGAGGTGGGGCTCTACGGCGTCGACTTCCTTCAGCAGACCTACGCCGACTCGACGGGCATCATGCCCGCGCTCGTCTCTGAGGAGCTGACCTGGGGCTGCGCGGGCATCGCGCTCGCGATCCAGGGCACCGGGCTGCCGATCGCGGCGATCTTCTCGCAGGGCACGCCGGAGCAGATCGCCACGTGGATCCCGGCCTGCTTCGGCACGCCGGAGAAGCCCGCGCTTGGCGCCTTCTGCGTGACCGAGCCGGAAGCCGGCTCCGACGTGTCGTCCATGAAGACCCGCGCCGTGCGCAAGAACGGCGAGTGGGTGATCAACGGCCAGAAGATCTTCATCACCAACGGCGGCATCGCCGACGTGCATGTCGTGGTCGCCGCCGTCGAGCCCGAGCTCGGCACACGCGGCCAGGCGAGCTTTGTCGTGCCGCCGGGAACGAAAGGCTTGCGGATGGGCAAGAAGGAAAAGAAGATGGGCATCCGCGCCTCGCACACGGCCGAGGTGCTGCTCGAGGACTGCACCGTTCCGGCGGACAACGTGCTGGGCGGCATGGAGAAGCTCGAGGCAAGGCTGGCCCGAGCCCGCGAGGGTACGCACCAGCGTTCATCCGTGGCTCTGAAGACGTTCGAGCTCTCGCGACCGATCGTCGGCGCGCAGGCCCTGGGCATCGCCCGCGCCGCTTTCGAGTTCGCGCTGCAGTACGCGAAGGAGCGCAAGCAGTTCGGCCGGGCGCTGATCGAGAACCAGGCGATCGCCTTCATGCTCGCCGACATGGCGACCGAGATCGAGGCGACGCGCGCGCTCATCTGGCGCGCGCTCTGGGAAGGACGCAGCGGCGGCGAGTTCAAGAAGGCGGAAGGATCGATGGCCAAGCTGAAGGCCGGCGAGGTGGCCGTGAAGGTGACCGAGCAGGCGATCCAGATCTGCGGCGGCTACGGCTACATCCGCGACTTCCCGGTCGAGAAGTGGCACCGCGACGCCAAGATCTACACGCTGTTCGAAGGCACATCGGAGATCCAGCGGCTGGTCATCTCGCGCGCTCTCGCCCGCGACTAGCCTGAAGGTATGAGCATGCCGGCGCCGGCGCTGCACACCGAGGCGGTGACAGCGCGGAAGGTGGCCCGGCTCGAGCATCGGCGGGTGCGGCTGCTGGGCGCCGCGCTGGAGCTGTTTGCGGAGCGCGGCTACGAGGAGACGTCAGTCGGCGCAATCGTGGCCCGCGCGCGGATGTCGAAGTCCGCGTTCTACGAGCACTTCAAGACCAAGGAGCACTGCTTTCGCGAGGTCTTGCTGGCTGAGGGCGGAGATTTGATCCGCGACGTACTGGCGGTGGCGGCGACCGGTCATGACCATCACGAGCGGCTGCTCCTTGGCATCACGCGCTTTGTCACCGCGTGCTTCGAGAGCTCGACGGTGGCGCGGCTGCTGATCGTCGAGTCCGTCGGGTTGAGCGCGTCGGTCGATGACGTGCGCCACGAGCTGCAGGGGCAGTTCGCCTCGGCCGTGGCCGAAGAGGTCCGCCATGCAAAGGCCCACGACCCGTTCTACGCGGACAAGGACCCCGTCATCTTTGGGCGTGCTGTTGTCGGCGCCGTCAACGACGCGGTGTCGTACTTCCTGACCCATCCGGGCGCCGACGCCGACTCGCTGGCGGCGGGCCTTTGCCGCATCTTCGCGCCCTAGCCCGGGCCGTCAAGACGGGGAAGAGGGCCTGTAAAGGAAGCGCCGTCCCCTTGCCACCGAACGCCCGTTCGGCTACAATTGATATCGAACATGCGTACGTTAGCGACCCAGGTCCGTTTGCGCCGGCTGATCCGCACCTTCGCGGAAGTCGTCGACCGCCTGCTGGCCGAGCCTTCGGAGCGCCTGCTGGCCACCAGCGGCGTGTCCAGGCTCCAGGTCCTGGCCGAGGGCGTCCGGGACGCCTGGGACGGCGAGGCGGCCGCCGGGCGGCCTGAAGGCGCCCTGACGCGGTACGTCGAGCAGTCGCTGCACACGGCCGAGCTGGCGATCGCCGGCCTGGGCCAGGCGGGCGCCGACCTGGAGCTGCTCCGGGCCGACTTCGAGTCGGCGGCTCTGCCGCTGGAAGTCTTCCTCAGGGGCCTGGACGCCGCGCCGGCGCTCCAGCGCTCCGCCTGACGCTGCCAGAGCCAACGGATACAGACTGGGCCTACGCCGCCGGCTTCGTCGACGGCGAGGGTTGCATCGCCGTTACTCGTAGCTTCGTGCCGGCGCGGGCGAAGTACTCGTACTCAGTTACGGTCGTGGTGGCAAATCGCGACCGCGCGGTCCTTGCCTGGTTCAAGGATCTGTGGGGCGGCTGGGTGGTGTCTGTGCCAGGCACGGAGCGATCTCGCGAAGCTTGGAACTGGCGGAGTCCAACTGGCTGCTCCAGCGAGCCGTTCCTGGTAGGCATCCGGCCCTGGCTGAAGATCAAAGCACCGCAGTGCGACAACGCCCTGGCCATGATCGCCGTGCTGCGGCGCAGCCGCTACACCCTGGGCCGGAAGTCATTGCCGTCGGAATGGGCGTCGCTCCAGGAACAGCACTACTGGATACAGCGCGAAATGAACCATCGCGGCACCGCTCCGTTCGTCGCAGAGGCGATGCACTCGCCGCGGGCGATCAGCCGCAGTCGTCGGGCCGCGAAGCTAATGAGCTGTTAAACCGCGATTATCGCAATCATTAACCAGGCGATCAGGCGGCGTTTGGGCCCCCTCCCGACCCGCCCAGGGCTGCCAGCAGGTGCTCTCGGGTGATGCGGCCTTCAGCGACCGGGACGCCGTCTACGAGGACGACCGGCACACGCCAGTCGTAGAGCTGAAAGAGGCGATCGTCCGCGTCGACGTCGGCCAGCTGGGGCTCGACGCCGAGCTCGCGTAGGAGGCGCAGGGCGTCATCGCAGAGGTGGCAGCCCTTGCGCGTGACAAATTTGACGACGGCCATGGCGCCGATCCTAGCGAGGGCTAGGAGCCAGGCGGCACAAGCAAAGTCTCCCCCACCGCGATCGTCGGGCCCGAAAGCCCGTTCAGCTGCTCGATGGCGTCCACCCGCTCCCGTGGGTCGTCAGATGGGTAGCGCGCAGCCGCGATGGACCACAGCGAGTCGCCCGGGTGAACCACCACCCGCTCCACCGGCGCGGTATCGCCGGCTGCCACCCGCGCCAGCGCCAGGCTCGCTCCCACCAGCGCGCCCGTCACCAGCACCCAGCGTCCGAGCCCGCGCACACGGCCGCCACCGCGGTGGGCGGAGCGCAGGGGTCGGGTGGCAAGACCGGCGGCGTACATGCGTTCGGTACGATAGCGAACGGG
>VBIA01000127.1 GCA_005879985.1 Chloroflexota bacterium
TGGATGTTCGCCGGGAGAGGTTGGGGCGCCAGGGCGCCGATCTGCAGGTACGAGCCGACCAGGAAGGCCGCCAGCAGGATCACCACCAGTGCGGCGCTGGCCGCCGTGTACAGGGCCCACGGTGAGGGGCCCGCGCCGGTACGGAGCAGCAGGTCTGAGAAGTCAGGTCCGCGCCGGGGCTGCCATGCGTGCACACCTCCCCGGACCATCCGGCGGACGTCGTCGTCTTCTGAGGGTGAGCTCAACTCTCCCTCTCTGGGCTCATTGTCCACGTAGGGCACCTTCATTACTCGAACGCTTCTCGTCCCAGACTTGATCGCTGACCGTCGCCTTGCGCATGATCGCCACCGCCTTCGCGATCCGCGACGCCACGGTTCCGGCCGGTACACCAAGAACGCTCGCGATCTCCTCGCGGGTCAGCCCGTCGTAGTAATGCAGGACGATCGCCGCCCGGAGCTTCGGGCTCAGCACGGTCAGCGCCTTGCTCACCACGTCGCGCGCCTCGGCCTGGTCGTACTCGCGGCGATCCGGCGCCACGTACAGCCGGGCCGGAAGAAAGCGCGCCAGCTTCTGGCGACGCAGGTGCGAGATGGCCAGGTTGACGCCGATGCGCCGCAGCCATGCGCCCGGCGGCGCGGTCGGCTTGTAGCGGTGGCGCGCTCGGTACGCGCGAACGAAGGTTTCCTGGGTCAGGTCCTCAGCCGCGGCCGGATCGAGGACGACGGCACGGATCGCGCGGTAGACCGGGGCGTACTCGCGGTCATAGAGCTCGCGAAACTGCGTGGCGGGATCGAGCTCGGGGCCCTCGGTCACGGCCTAAGTGTGGGCCAACAGCAACCTAACTCGATTGGTTGGTGGGCCGGCCTTCACAGATCATCCGCGCGAGCTGATACGGGTCAGTCTCTGGATAGACTGCGGCGATGGAAACGCCGTCGGAGCCACCCCTGGCCCCAGCCGGTCCACATTGGCGTCTGAAAGCCATGGACTGGATAGCCCTTGCCTTGTTGGCGCTGACCGCCGCTTGGGCCGCTGCCGCGTACGCCACGACGGTCCGCCCATCCGCCTTGCGGGATAATCCCTTCTTCCCGCCGACAAACCCACCGTTGACGGTAGGGCCTACAATAGGCTTGCTATGGCAGTTCCCCGTGTGGTTACCGCAGATGATTTGAGAAGCCAGCTTGGCCATGAGCTCGATCTGCTTCGTTCGAGCGAGGAGGTTCTTTTCGTGTCCAAGCGAGGGCGGCTGACTGCAGTCCTCATTGATGTCGAGCAGTACCGAGCCATGGTCGAGCGAGCCGAGTACCTCGAGGACAGCCTCGCCGCGCTGCAGGCCCGCGAGGAAGCCGACCTGGCCATCCCCTGGTCGACGGTCCGCAAGTAGAACCGAGCAAGAAGTACGACGTCCGCCTCCATCCGGAGGCGATCAAGGCGTATCGCCGGCTCCGCGGATCTGTCGCCGATCGCATTGCAGCTGCGATCGATGGCCTCGGGATTAATCCGCGTCCTCCGGGCTCAGTAAAGCTTGCCGGCCGGGATGACTTCCGCATCCGCGTTGGCGATTACCGCATCGTCTATGCGGTGGACGATGCCGAAGATCTGGTCCTCATCGCCAGGATCGCCCACCGCCGCGACGTTTATCGACACTGATAGCGCAAACCAACCGGTTCGCGTTATGGAAAGCCCGGCGAATTGGAGTGGGCCGCAGTTTCCGTACGCGAACCGTGTGACCGTGGTCGGCCGAACGATCAGTCTCCAGCCGCGCGCCGTCGACACCGATTCTTCGTAGGTGATGAACAAGAAGTTCTAGACGGCGGCCGTAGGCTGCCTCCGGAGGATCCCTGGGATTAGGAAACCCAGGACTGCTCCACCACCCGGGAATAACAAATCGAGGGCGTTGGCTGGATCAAGGATGGCCATCTCCTGGAGAAGGAGCCCAAGCCCAACGCCCGCAACCACACCGACGACCAGCCCGACAATGCGGGTGTTGCCCGTTGGAACCTGCGTCAGTGTGGCCAACATCCCAATCAGGCCGAGCAGCGCCGCGATCAATCCCAGGACTCCAGCCCAGGTCGTGAGCGGACTTACGTCGTCCACGATGATCAGGACGGAGCCGTCGCAGCTGGTGCTGGTTCCAGCCACGGCCAGGACGCGGGTGTAGGGCGAATAATCCGCGATCCGGTATGGACCCGCGTGTCCGGTGGAGCTTGTGCCGGTGCTGTCAAGGAGCGGAAGACCGATGCCGAACAGGTCCACCTTGAGGTGCGCAGTCCTCTGAGAGCCGGGTGCCGTCGCAACCCCGGTCAGTACGTCCGCGGCAGTGACGTGCCACACGGTTGCGGTCGTTAGATCGACGGTTCCAGACTTGGAGGCGGTGCCGGTGGCTGTGCACCCACCGCTCACGTTCGCATGAACCGCCGCAGGTAGGACCGCGAGGCCGACCAAGACCAGTACGAACGCGCACGAGATGCGGGCGCCCGGGCGGAGCTTGCTCATGCCCCATACATTGCGCCAAAAAGCCTGATGGTGAGCCGCGGTGGACTCAAACCACCTACCTCCGCGGTGCTCGGCCTTGAGCGGTCTACTACTGAATGTGCGAAGCCGCTCGAAATGAGCGGTGCTATCAGGCGCCATTTAGACGCGTCCGCGACACCGGGGAAAGGGTGACGAGGCTAGGGCTCGTCTGGCCACTCATGCTTGGTGATGGACCATGGGCGTCCAGGTCCGCCTCGCGTGGCGATGTGGCCCAGCGGCAGGCCAGCCAACTCATCGAGCGACGGATCCGTTTGAAGCACGTGGTGCATATGGAAGGCGACGGCGGCGCCAGGCAGGTTTGGGTCGTTGATCCCGTCGCCGACCAGCCATGAGTTGTCGTCTGTATGAATTACCGACCGCGCAGGCTCCTTCCCGTTGATGACTGCCGTTTGTACAACGGCACCAAGCTGGGGCGGAAATCGGCCGTCCTTGAAGGGAAATGGGAGGTGCTGGAACATCTCGCGCGGATCAGTCGGCGGCAGCTCGTCACTCATCGGAAGTCAAAGCAGCGTAGTAGGTCGACCATCCGCGACGAGACTTGTGGTGGGCGACCCGGGACTCGAACCCGGATGGGTTGCCCCACACGCCCCTCAAACGTGCGCGTCTACCAGTTCCGCCAGCCGCCCTTTGCTGCGCCGGTGAATTCTACCCGGGCACTGCTTTCGTCCGCCATCGCGAACGCCGCGCTTATGAGGGATGAATTCGGGACACGCGCTGCTTAACTTGGCTCCGCAATGAGCGCCTGGCCGACCTGGGACACCCGGACGAGAAAGTTCGCAGTGGCGGCGGCGGTTGTGCTCGTGGCCTCGATCGCCTACGCCTTCATCCTCAAGACGGGAGTCTTCGGCGACCGGCCGGTGACGATCATCGACGACCTCGGCGAGGCAGTGGCTGCGGCGATCGCCTCGGCGGCGTGCGCGTGGGCCGCGATCAGGGCCACCGGTAAGGAGCGGCTCGGCTGGACCCTGATGAGCATCTCCACCGGTCTGTGGGCCGCGGGTGAGCTCGTGTGGTCCTACTACGAGGTCTGGCAGCAGGTTGCGGTGCCATATCCGTCACTGGCGGACGCCGGCTTCCTCGGTGCGGTGCCGTTCGCTATCGGCGGAATCCGCGCCTTCTGGAGTGAGGCCGCTCACGGCACGTCCGCGCGCTGGCGGGTGTGGTTCGACGGCGTCATCGTCGCCATCGCCCTGACCTGCACGGCCTGGGCTTTCGGCCTGCGCGAGGTGTATCAGTCGGACTCGAGCACCAGGCTCCTGGACCTCGCGTACCCCGTCACGGACATCGTGGTCGGGACGGTCCTGATCCTCGCGATCCGGCGCGCCACGCATCAGCAGGCGGGCAAGATGGCCCTCCTGCTCGCCGGCGTCGCGTGCTACTCGGTCGCCGACAGCGCCTTCGCCTACCTCAACGCGCACGGCACGTACGACTCGGTTGGCAGCGTGCTCAACACCGGATGGTTCGCCGGCTTTCTGCTGATCGCGCTGGCGGCAACGTATCCGGTGGAGCCTGCCAGGGCGACGTCGAAGCCGGCCCGTCTCGACCTGTGGCAGCTAGCCCTGCCGTGGATGACGCTGCTGCTCGCCTCGGCCGGCGACGTGTACTCGTCGCTGTCAGGCCACGACATCGACCTGTTCATGTCGTCGCTGACCGCGGCGCTCGCGCTGCTGTTGACGATCAACATGATCATCGAGCGCAGGGAGTTCCTCGAGATGCTGACCGAGATCGAGGAGTCGCATTCGACGTTGAACCGCGACTTCCGGACCGGCCTTGTCGGGATCGAGCAGTTCAGCAAGCAGATGGCTGATTCCGAGCAGCTCGACGTCGCAGAGGCTCGTCGTCTTGCCGCCGAGATCAATCGCAACGCGGAGCGGCTCGACCGCCTCGTCGAGCAGATGCTGTAGCACCAAGTGCCCGCTGCAAGACTCGAACTCGCAACCTCTTGATCCGAAGTCAAGCGCTCTATCCATTGAGCTAAGCGGGCGGGTCGCGCGCCGCCTCAGCTTAGCGAGCGACGACGGCGTATCGCTGGTGGTTGAATCCCCAAGCCGCGTAGCGCATCAAACCCACGGCCTTGTAGCGGGATCGGCCCGCCACGGTCTCGCGTGCCTCGATCGAGCGCCGCAGGTCGGTGGCGGTCCGGCCGCGAAACGCCGTGTAAGCCCGCCCGACCGCGTCCAGGATGTGCGCGTCGGAGGAGCCGGTCCCGGCTGCACCAAGGCCGATGCTCAGACGGCGCGCCATGCGATTGAAGACGTAGAAGCCCGGCGTAGCGTTCTCGACCTCGATCGCGTCGAATTCCAGCTCGGCGGCGAGCCAGCCCACTCCGTGGACCACCCCGCCGTTGCTGGCGCGCCGCTGTGTCCGCCAGAACGGGTGCGGGGCGATCGCGAGACCGCCCTGGTCGTGGATCGCGTGCAGCGTCGCCGCCGCCGACATGCCAGGCCGCACGCGGCGCTCAAGGAACAGTCCGAGGATGTGTCCGTCGCGGCTCGACACCTCCTCCCCGATCACGACCTCGATGCCGCCGGTCTTCGCCGCGCGCTCGGCGGCGCGCAGAGCCCCTTCGAGCGTGTCGTGGTCGGTCACCGCGATCACGCGCAGGTCGGTGCGGGCGATGGCATGGTCGACGAGCTCCGTAGGCGACGGCCAGCCGTCCGAACAGTTCGTGTGCATGTGCAGGTCGGCCCGCGACCGGGATTTCACTGTTCCGTGCATGCTACGGCCTGCGGGCTTACCATCGACCCTCAGAGGGGTACAACGCGCGCCCAACCGCTAGCTGGTGGAGGTGTCGGTAGTGGAAGGCTTGATGCAGGACTATGAGCTGAGCTTGCAGCACGTGCTCTGGCGGCTGGAGCGCCTGCACGGAAAGTCCGAGGTCGTGACCAAACGCGAGCAGGGCGTCCATCGGATGACGAACGCGGACCTCGTGCCTCGCATCAACCGCCTGGCGGGCGCGCTCAAGCGCCTCGGGGTCAAGCCCGGGGACCGGGTGGCCACGCTGGCCTTCAACAACTACCGCCATCTGGAGCTCTATTACGCGGTGCCCTGCATGGGCGCCGTCCTGCACACCCTGAACCTGCGCCTTTTCCCCCAGCACCTGGAATTCATCATCAACGACGCGCAGGACAAGGTCCTCTTCGTGGATCAGCCGCTCGTCGGCCTGCTGAAACCCCTGGCCGGGAAGATCCCGAGCATTGAGAAGATCGTGCTCATGACCGACGGCGCACCCGCTGCCGAGGGTCACGGCCTCGGCGAGATGCTCGACTACGAGACCCTTCTCAACGCCGAATCCGAGGACTATCCGTGGCCGAAGCTCTCGGAGCGTATGGCCGGGGCCATGTGCTACACGTCGGGCACCACCGGTAACCCAAAGGGAGTCGTTTACTCCCACCGATCGCAGTTCATCCACACGATGGGCGTGCTGCAGAAGGACAACCTCGCCATCAGCGAGACCGACTCCGTGCTTCCGATCGTCCCGATGTTCCACGCCAACAGCTGGGGCCTGCCTTACGCCATCGGCATGTCGGGCGCGAAGTGCATCTTCCCCGACCGCTGGATGGGCGACGCGAAGGTCATCTGCGAGCTGGCCGACCAGGAAGGCGCGACGATCCTCGCGGGCGTACCCACCATCTGGATCGGCACGGTCGCCTACATGAAGGAGACGGGCAAGCGGCTGCCCAAGGTGCACACGGTCGTGTGCGGCGGCTCGGCGATCCCGCGCGCGCTCATGGAGAGCATGGACGCGCTCGGCCTGCGCATGCTGCACGCCTGGGGCATGACCGAGACGTCACCGCTTGGCAGCGTGGCGCGCCCCCGCGCTGGCACCAAGCCAGAGGACGAGCTGAACGCGCGCCTCACGCAGGGCGTGATCGTGCCGGCGGTCGAGGTGCGCATCTGCGACGCGGCCACGGGCGCCGAGCTGCCCTGGGACGGAGTTGCGTTCGGCGAGATCCAGGTCCGCGGCCCGTGGATCGCGCGCGCCTACTACAACGGTTACGACCCGGACAAGCTCACCGAGGACGGATGGTTCCGCACCGGCGACGTCGCGAAGATCACCCCCGAGGGCTACATCCAGATCGTCGACCGCACGAAGGACGTGATCAAGTCCGGCGGCGAGTGGATCTCGTCAGTCGAGCTCGAGAACGCGATCATGGCCCACCCCAAGATCATGGAGGCCGCGGTCATCGGTCTCGCCCACCCCAAGTGGGACGAACGGCCGGTGGCATTCGCGGTGCCCAAGCCCGAGTTCAAGGGCCAGGTCACTCAGGAAGAGGTCATCGAGTTCCTCAAGGACAAGGTCGCCAAGTGGTGGCTTCCTGACGAGATCCGGTTCATCGACGAGGTGCCGAAGACCTCGGTGGGCAAGTTCGACAAGAAGGTCCTGCGGGCCGGGGCGGTGCCCATCAAGGAGAACGCCGCCCCGGCGGCCCGCAAGTAACCGGCCCGGGCCCGCGTTAGCGGGATCGATGGCCGGCGAGGCGGTTTTGGCCTGCCTTGGGGGTGCGGGGCAGGTGGGGTTTCGGGCGGCAAGCTGCCAGTGGCGTCGGCTCGCTGCGGCATACTGCTAGTCCTTCAGTGGCTTTAGCTCAGCTCGGCAAGTACCCGATCGAGGCAGAGCTCGGACGAGGAGCGATGGGTGTCGTTTATCGCTCCACGCATCCGCGCCTGGAGATACCCGTCGCCATCAAGGTGCTGGCCGAGCAGTACTCGAGCGACGCGAACTTCCGTCAGCGGTTCCACCGCGAGGCGGCCACCGTCGCGTCACTGAACCACCCCGGAATCGTCCGCGTCTACGACTTCGACGAGGACGGGCCCGTGCTGTTCATCGTCATGGAGTGGGTCGAAGGCCGCTCGATGCGGTCGTGGCTCGATGAGTACGGCCGGTTCAGCGTTGACGTGTCGGTCGACCTGCTGCAGCAGCTGCTTTCAGCGGTCGGCGTCGCGCACGACCTCGGTGTCATCCACCGCGACATCAAGCCCGACAACATCCTCATCTCCAATCGCGGCAAGACGAAGATCCTCGACTTCGGAATCTCCAAGCTCGTCGACGACAAGCAGCGCCTGACCGCGACGGGCAGCATGGTCGGCACGCCGGCGTACATGGCGCCGGAGCAGGTGAAGGGCGAGACCGTCGACGCGCGCGCCGACATCTACTCGCTCGGCATGATCCTTTACGAGCTGCTGCACGGCAGCGATTCCGTCGCCGATCATGGAGATCATCTGGCGCGCGACCGCGAAGGATCGCGCGGCCCGATTCCAGAGCTGCGAGGAGTTCGCCGGCGCATTCCACTACATGCCTAAGCCCGCCGCTGCGCAGCCGCCGGTCGAGGCGGTGTCGAACGAGGTCGAGGTGCTCGAGCAGGTCGTGCACAGGGTGGCCATCCCCGCGGACGCGCGCGGCTCGAAGCCTCCAGGCGTGTGCCTGCACACCGACTGCCAGGAAAGGCGCGGATGGGCGTGCGCCTACAAGGACCTGATGGGCCGCGAGTGCAAGTCGTGGTGGTGCAGGCGCCACATCACGTTCATCGAGCGCACGCCGTTCTGCCCGCGGCACGCGAGCGTGATCCGCGCGCTGGCTCCCACGGCGGGCACGATCTTCGAGATCAAGAACCGCCCCGCGGTCGACGACCGGGCACTCCCGCTGGCCGCGCTCGTCGCCGAGGACATCGACAAGGACGTGACCGAGCTCGTGCGCCGGCGATACCAGAACAGAAAGGACGTGGTGCTCGCTGCCGACAAAACGGTGCGGCAGACGTGGGCGGGTCGCACCGAGGTTGCGTGGGAGCGCAGCTGGGCGGCGCTGAAAAGCCAGGGCTACCTCATTCGCATCGCGATTCGCGTGTCGGTTGCCGAGCCCGACCACGTGCAGCTGCTGATCGGCAACACTGTCGTGTTCAAAGAGGTTCCGGACTGGATCCACCGGCGACGCGAGGGCGAGCCACCGGACCATGCCGACCGCGCACGTTTCGCGAAGAAGGTTTTCGCGGGCATTCTCGAGCACGTCGACGAACCAACGCCGCTGCCGCCCATCACCGCGGGCGGCGGAGCGCCGCAGATCGAGCCTCCTCCACCCCCGGAGATCAACCGCACGTTGATCGAGGGCATGGTGCTGCGGCTCGCTTCGGCGGCCACGCGCTTGACGGGCTACGAGGTCGCGGACCAGCTCGCGCTGCCGTTCTCCGCGGTCGAGCCGGTTTTGAAGAGCCTGACCACCGACAACTTCCTCGACGCGCTCGGCCTCGCGAGCGAGCAGGGGCCGTGGATGAACCGGCCTCTGCCGGAGCGCATGGCCTACGCGCTGACCAAGCAGGGCCGCGTGCGCAGCGAGGAGATAGCGCGCGCGAGCACGCGCTACGCGGGACCGGCGCCGGTGTCAATGTCGGAGTACCGCACGGTGCTGGCCGAGGCGGCCAAGCCCGGCACGCTGGACATGGTCAAGGTCAATATCGCGCTGGCGGGCATCGAGCTCGCGCCGGGCGTCGCCGAGGCCGTGCGTGCGGCGGTCAACTCGCGGTCCTCGATCTTCATCTACGGCGCGCCCGGTAACGGCAAGACCACGCTGGCGCGACGCATCTCGGCGCTGCTCGGCGGCCCGATCATCATCCCAGTCGCGCTGGACATCGGCGGCGGCGAGGTCATGACCATCTTCGACGGAGCGGTGCACCGGCTCGAATCGAACCAGCCGATCGACAGGCGCTGGCGCCGCATCACGCGCCCGCTGGTGCAGGTGGGCGGCGAGTTCCAGCTCGAGATGTTCGACCCGACCTTCGAGGAAGGCAGCCGGACCTACGGCGCGCCGCTGCAGATGAAGGCCAACGGCGGTGTGCTTTTGATCGACGACCTAGGTCGCCAGCGCGTTGCGCCCAAGCAGATCCTCGACCGCCTGCTGGTGCCCCTGGAGCAGGAGATCGACTACATGAACCTGGTCAGCAGCGGGCGCAAGGTCGAGATTCCGTTCTGGGCGCAGCTGGCGCTGTCGACGAACCTGAAGCCAGGTGAGCTGCTCGACGAGGCCTACTTGCGACGCCTGTCTTACAAGGTTCTGATGCCCGACCCGACGTGGGACATGTGGGGCCGCATCTTCGAGCGCGAGCGCGAACGGCTGACGATCCCGCCGAATCCTGCGGCGCTGGACTGGATTCGCAGCATGTACGGCGGCCGGCCGCTGCGCGGCAACCACCCGCGCGACCTACTCGAGCGGTTGGTGGACGTGTCCTCAGCGCGCGGTCAGCGGGCGGAGCTCAGCCAGGAGCTCGTCCAGGCCGCCTGGCAGACGCTTTTCATCGCGGGCTGAGTTTCGGGCTTTCCGCTCGTTTGTATACAAACGCGTCTTTCGAGGCCCTTTGAAACGCGCCGTTGTATACAGACGCGTGTTGTCCGGCGCGTCTCCCGGCCGACCGTATACTTTTCGCTCGTTCCCTACGCGGCGGTGGCGGAATGGCAGACGCGCTAGTTTCAGGAGCTAGTGACCGCAAGGTCGTGGAGGTTCAACTCCTCTCCGCCGCACCACCGACCTCGACCGAGCGCGACCGCAGACCAAAGGCCGTGAACAGCACCGCCGCGGCTGCGGCGATCGGGATCAGGAGCGCAAGGCGCAGCCCGAATCGATCCGCGGTCGAGCCGATCAGCCAGGGCCCGACGATCGAGCCCGCGTAACCCGCGGCCGTCACCACAATCAGCGCGGTGCCCGTGCGCCCGAGGTTCGCGCCGGCGCTGAAGGCCAGCGGCACCATCACCGCGCAGCCCGCGCCGACGAGCGTGAATCCGGCGATCGCCGTCACAGGCTCCGGCAGCGCGACCGCCAGCGCGACACCAATCATCGAAACGACGCCGCCCAGCGCGGCCACCACCGGCGCGCTCGTGCGCGCAGTCAGGCGATCGGCGGTGAAGCGCACCACGGTCATCGCGATCGAGAACGTGACGGCGACGGCGGCAGCGACCGCGAGTGTGGTCTTGCCGTAATCGCGCAGGTAGATCGGTCCCCAGTCGCCGCCTGCGCTTTCGACCAGGATGCCGAAGAACGCCATCGCGGACACCGCGCCGACGGCGGTGCCGATGCGCAGCCGCGTCGTGCCGCTTGGGAGCAGCGTGGCCGCACCACCACGCGTGTTCGGCACTCCCGCGAGCAGCGGCACCGAGGCGACGCCGACCACTACCGCCACGATCACGAAGTGAGGCAGCGGACCCAGGCCCGCCGCGGCCGCTGCGGCAGCCACAACACCGCCCGCGACGAAGCCGAGGCTCCAGAACCCATGAAAGCCGTTGATCATCGGCCGTCCGGCCTCGCGCTCGAGCTCCGCAGCTTGCGAGTTCTCGAGCACGTCGATCACCCCGGCGAGGATGCCCAGCAGAAGAAAGGTCGCCGCGAATACGGCAAATCCTGGCGCGAGCGGCGGGGTTATCAGCGCTGCGACCATCACGACGGTAAGGACGCGCACCCACATGCGCGCGCCGCCCGCGAGGATGGGCCGCGCGAGGACCGCGCCCGCAACCGCGCCCGCGGCGTAGACGACGAACGCCAGCCCGACCTGGCCGTCGGTCAGGTGAAGGCTTTCCTTGAACGCCGGCATGCGCGGCACGAGGCTGCCGGCGACGGTGCCGAACGCGAAGAATGCGGCCGACACCGCCCACCGTGCGCCCAACACGCCCCTCACCCTAGCCCTGTCCCGCGAGCGGGAGAGGGGACATCGATGGATACACTGCCAGCGTGGTGGTGGGCGTGAGCGATCCGGTGAGGACGCTCTACCGCACGCTCCTCGCGTACGGCGCTTTCGCGATCCTCATCCTGATCGCCGGCGTCGCGGAGTACGTCCATTTCGAACCCTTCACGTCGAGCGCGAGCGTGCACGCGAAAGCCGTCGGCGTCTACGCGTACGACCCAGCGACCAAACAGACTTCGGGCCCTGACCGGGAGCGCTTCGCGCGCAACGAAGAGTTCGCCGCGGTCGTGGATTGGTCCGGGCTGCCCGACAACATCACCGTCGAAGCCGTGTGGTTCGACAGCTTCGAAAACGTCGTCGGCTCGGTCGGGCCCGGCACGCCTAGCCAGCTGCGCAGCCAGACCATCGTTCCGGCCGAGGTCCCGCAGGGCCTCAAGTACCACCTCCCCGGCGAGTACATATTCGCCATCGAAAGACTCGACAACGGCAGGCCCGTCGAGGTGATCGGACGCCGGGTCGTGTACGTGGAACGTTGATGAGCGCGTTCAGCACGCCCACCGCGGCCAATCCTCGACCGCGCAACCGGCCGGCGCGCTACATCCTCGCGGTCGTCATCGGCGCGGTCGTCCTTCTCGTGGTCGCCGGCAACTCATTGCTCGACTACGTCTTCATCGACACGATCCCTGGGCGCGCGACTCTTTACGGGCTCGTCGCTGTCGCCCTGATCGCGCTCGGCACATACATCCAGGCGCGCGCTTTCAACCGCGACGCGGTCACGCGCAGACGCCACCTCATTCGCGCCGGCGTCCTGCTCGGGCTCGCGGCGATGCTGTGGCTGCTTATCAGTGACCTGTTCCTCTTCGCCGAGTCGGCCGGGCCGGGCGTCGCGGCCGTCTGCGCGCTAGCGTGCGTGCCCACCACCGCGTTCGGGCTGTGGGTCGTTCGCCGCATCGACCGCAACGAGAAGGAGCCATGGCGGCTGGTGCTGGTGGCGGCGGCGTGGGGCGCGGTCGTCGCGACGAGCCTCGTGATCTGGGCCGAGACGTTCTGGGATGCCGTCGCCGTGAACACGCTGGTGCCGGGACCAGGCCTCGACGCATCGAACGCGTTCTCAGCCGGCATGTTCGAAGAGCTCGGCAAGGGCGTTGCGGTGCTGCTGCTGTTCCTCGTCATGCGCAATGAGTTCGACGATGTCGTCGACGGCATCGTTTACGGCGCGGCGGTCGGCCTCGGGTTCAACTTCATGGAGACGATCACGTACATGACGAACCTGTACGCGATCTTGAGCCCCGAGGGCTCAGGCGGCATCGCGGCCGGATTTCAGTGGTACGCGCGTCAGGTGCTCGGACTCTTCATGGGCCACGCCACTTACACCGCGCTGATCGGCGCGGGCATAGGCATCGCGCGCCAGCTGCCGTCGCGCCGGCAGAAGGTCATCGCGATCCTCACCGGGTTCCTGGTCGCCATCGCCGCGCATTTCTCGTGGGACGCGTGGCTCACGTTCTTCCCAATCGAGACGTCGCTGTTCGGCCTGGTCGAGGTGCACCTGCGCACTATCGTCATGACCGGGCCCTTCACGGCCGCGGTGATCGTGCTGCTGGTGATGGGCCTGCGCAACGAGAGCCGCGCCCTGTACGAGCAGCTGCACAAGGAGGCGGGCGGCGGCGCCGGCGCGGTGCTGCCCGCCGAGGTGGACATCCTCGCCAGCCCCTGGCGCCGGTTTGGCGAGCGGTTGCGTGCGCTGGACAAGGGCGGACTCGGCGCCTACGTGCGCCTCGCACGATTGCAAACAGCGCAGCTCGACCTCGCGATGGAGCGCTGGCATCGCGAGCGCCAGGAGATCGATACGCCGCTCGAGGCGGAGCAGGAGCTGAGGGGCGAGATCCTTACTTTGCGCCGGCAGGCCGCGTTCTGAGCCGAAACACGGCCAGCGTGATGAGCCCTGCGGCCGTGCCCCACGTGATCGCAGAGACGAGCGGGTCGCTGAAGTCGGTGCCGCCCAGCAACGCGTGGGCGAACATCAGCGCGAACGCGACGTATGCGAGGCGGTGCAGCCACTGCCAGGCGGGTAGTTTCATGCGGCGCTTCATCCACGCGGTCACCGTGACGAGGACCAGGATGTCGAGCGACAGCGTGCCCAGACCGATGGCCAGCGTGCCGTATGGCGCCAGGAACGGCACGATCACGTCGATGGGCGTGACGCGCGCGGTGTGGTCGAGCAGCAGCGCGATGACGTGCAGCGCCCCAAGCGGGATCCAGAGCACCGTCGTGTACTCGTGCAGCGAGCGCAGCGCGCGGTTGCTGCCGAGCCAGTCAAGAACGGCGGTTCGCAGCGCGATGCCGGTCAGAAGCGCGATCGCCAGCGACGCGTAGGAGGCAAGCCCGCACACTCGGGCCAGCACCCATACGAACTGATCGGTGGTCACGACAGCCACCACGCTTGCGCATGGGTGGCGCAGTACGCGGGCGCGAGGTCGGGGCCGGCGATGAGGGCGGTCTTGGCGATGACCTCGGCGGCGGTGGCCGTGTCCGCCGCGACTGAAACCTCTTCGAGTCCTGATGCCGCGGGAAGGCCGGTTCGCGGATCGATGACGTGGTGCATGTCCCCCCAGCGCCGCCGGCGCGTGCTGCTGGTGGCGACGCCGAGGTCGCGCAGCAGGTAGGTCTGGCCCGCGATCTCGACCGGCCATTCGCCGCGCGCGAACAGGTCGCCTCCCAGGTTCCCGAGCGAGTTGGCGCCGAGGCGCTCGCAAAGCCGGTCGGCCATCCAGCCCTTGGCGACGCCGCCCAGGTCGATTCGCACGTTTGGCGCCAAACGTGCCTTTCCGCGCTTGACGTTCAGCACGTTTGGCAACAAAGGTGCGGAATGGGCCTGGTCGAGGCGCGCAGCCGTCGGACCTTCCGCAAGGGGGCGGGTGTAGCCGATGGCGATCATCGACGGCAGCACCGCGACGTTGACAAGGCCGCCGCTCATCTCGAACGCACGCAGCGACGCGCGGAGCAGCTGCTCGAGCTCGGGCGAGATGTCGACCCATGCAGCGGCAGCGTTCAGGTGAGAGAGCTCGCTCGATTGGTCGAATCGCGTGATGCGGGCGGCGAAGCTCCGCACCCAGCGCTCGCCATCCACCAGGTCGCCGTCGCCGAAAAGGCTGCACGTCGTGCCCATCGCCCGGAAGTGCAGCTCAGGACGCATAGGTCGACGTCACCGGTTGGACATCCGCCGGCCGAACGGACGAAGAGAGCACCGATGGTTGCAGCGGTGCGCTCGGGTTCTTGACGTGGGCCGTCACGTACGCGGCCGAAGCGGCGGTCGCGAGCAGGCTCAGCACCGTCGCGCCGATCTTCAGCAGCAGCGGACGACGGTCGCTCACCTCAGGAACGGGACCGAGTCGAAGCTTGCTCCGAGGATGGACTTCGCGTCCGCGCCAAGGTGACCGCCGAGGATCTCCTGGTACACGGAGCGAAAGTCGACCGCGTACCTGAGGTTGCCGGTGGCGTCGAGGTCGGTGAGGCTCGGCTCGCCGCCGTACAGCCCACCCTTGGCCGGGTCGCCGATGAGCAGCAGCGGCGCGGCCGCGCCATGGTCGGTGCCGCCGCTCGCGTTTTCCTTCGGCCGGCGGCCGAACTCCGACCACGTGGCGATGAGCACGTTGTCCGCCTTGCCATGCGCGGCGAGGTCCTGGTAGAACGCGGTGACCGCCGAGTCGAGGTACGCCATCAAATCGTCGTGGCGGCTCAGCTCGGTGTAGTGCGTGTCGAAGCCGCCGAGCGTGACGTGGAGCAGCTTCACGCCGGTGCCGGTGACGATGAGCTCCGCCGCCAGCTGCAGCGCCGCGGCCAGCTGGTTCTTCGACGAGTAGACGAGCTTGACGTTGTCCGAGTAGTCCGCCATCGGTTGATACGACGCGGCCGAGGTGCGGAGCGTCGCGACAGTCTCGGTCGCGGTCGCGATTGCGGTGTCGAACAGCGCGCCGTAGATACCCGGCGTGCCCTTGTACAGCGCGCCGACCGCCGCCTCCACCTCGCTTCCGCCGGTGAAACCGAATGTCTTCTGTTCCTGGATCACGGTCATCGTGGCCTGCAGGTCGCGCAGCGCTCCGGGCACGTCGGTCGCGCCGCACGCGCAGCCGGTGAGCGGGTGCCCGTTCGAGTCGTAAGACGTAGCCAGGGTGCGCCCGAGCCATCCATCCACCTGGCGGCGCGTCGGGTCGCCCGTCTCCCAGATGCGGATCGACTCGAAGTGCGAGAAGGTCGGGCTCGGGTAGCCGACGCCCCGCACGATCGCTACCTTGCCCTTGTCCCACAGGCCCTTGATGCCGGGGAGGTTGTGGTTGAGACCGAAGTCCTTGTTGAGAGGCAGGGCCTGCGACACCATCGGCGCCGCGAGCTTGGGCCGCAGGTCATGCAGCGTTGGGTCGGCCAGCGGCACGAGCGTGCGCAGCCCGTCGTTGCCGCCGGCGAGCTGGATCATCACGAGCACGTTGTCGTTGGTGATGCCCTCCTTCTTGGCCGCGTAGACGGCGCGCGCGAACGCGTCGGGCACCGCGGCGTAACCGGCCGCCAGGCCCGCGGCCCCCGCACCGAAGACGAGCCCGGCGCGCAGGAAGTCGCGGCGCTTGAGCTGGTTGATGCCGATCTCGTCCTTCATGTCACGTGCACCTACTTGAGCTGAAATTCCGGAGAGGCGAGCGCCACGAACCACCGGGTGCGCTCGTCCGTCGAGCTGTTGAGCATCGACACCGTCTGCGGACCGACGACGCCGTCGAGCTGATGCTTTATCGCGTCTGACGACGGCGGCAGCGATGTGGCCTGCGCGAGCGCGCCCGTTACGAAGTTGACGCGCTCGATCACTGTGTTGGACGAGATCCACGCCTCGTTGTTGGGCCATCCACCGACGTCGGGCGGATCGAACAGCGTCTGGCCCATGCCCGAGCCCGACGCCACGATGAGCTTGGAGAGCTTCGTAGCGTCGAGAGCTCGCGCGGCCTGGACCATGAACTCAGTCGGTGACTTGAGCAGCGCTCGATACGCGCCTGCGGCGAGGAACTCATCGCTCGTGAAAACAGAGCGCATGAGCGTCTTCATGTCGAAGTTGCTGCGGCGAAATGCGCCGGCGAGCCGGGTCACCAGGCCCGACGATGGCTGTCCGGTCACGAAGTGCTGCAGCACCTTGGTGGTGATGAATGGCGCCGTGGAGGGCTGGGCCAGGATGCGATCGATGACGCCCTCGGTGTCGAGCGCGCCGGTCTTGCCCAGGTAGGTGACCGAGCCGTTGAACGCGCGCCTCTGGTTGAAGACGCCGGATTTCTGGCTCGTGAAAACGGGGAGCATGCGGCCCGTGCCGTTGGCAGGAGCGGTCGAGTCCGGGCGCGGCAGCTGCCACCCGGTCAGCGCGAGCGCGCCCTGGCGCACGTCCTCTTCCGAGTAGTTGCCGGCACCCATCGCGAAGAGCTCCATGAGCTCGCGCGAGTAGTTCTCGTTGGGGCTTGACGCGACCGAGGTCGCGAGGTCGAGGTAGCGCAGCATCGCCGGGTCGGTGGTGACCTGCATGAGCATCGAGCCCAGGTTGGTCATCGCCATGCGGCGCCAGGTGAGGTTCTGCCAGTACATGAACGTGTTGTCGGCGGCCTTGCGGTAGTCGCTAGTGAAATGGCCGTGCCAGAAAAGAGTCATGCGCTCGGCGAAGGGCGTCGGGGTCGTGAGCATGTGGTCGACCCACCACTGCTGCAGCTGCGTCACAGCGAACCGGCCGCCCGGCGTTGTGGCGGCCGCGAGCGCCGGCGGCTCGGCAGGCTTCGTCTCGATGAGGCGATCGACGGTCTTGCTGTAGCCGGCCGAGAGCGCGGATTCCAGCTGCGCCGGCGTGTAGCCGAAGGTCGCGCGCCGGAGCAGCTGCATGATGCGGGCCGACTCCGAGCCCAGCGGCGATGCCCAGTCCATGCCCGCGCCGGTCGAGATGTTGGTCAGGGTCGGGGTCACCAGGCGCACCGCCCCGACCCCCAGCGCCGCGGCGACCGCGGCCACAAGCGCCTGGCGGCGCGTCAGGACCTGTTTCGCCAACGCCATGAGGCCAGTTAGCGCCTCAACGGTCTGGCCAGAATCAGCCGAATGTGAAGAATTCGTAAGCGAGCGGCGCTTCCCTCCCCACCGCGTGGGGGAGGTCCGGGCCCTTCCCTCCCCACCGTGTGGGGAGGTCAGGTGGGGGCGTTAACTTGGCTATGTTTAGGCGGTTCGTTACTGGGTAATGTTGTAAGCGCCATGTCGGGCACCCCGGCCACAGAGCGCGAGGCACTGGATTCGTACTCGGCCACTATCGTGGCGGTAGCCGAACGCGTCCTCCCCACCGTGGCCAGCCTGCGCGTCCACCGGGCAGGCGTCCGGGACGGCGGCGCCGGCTCCGGCGTGGTGATCACCCCCGACGGCTATATCGTCACCTCCGCCCACGTCGTCGCCCAGTCACGCACCGCCACGGCCGCCTTCATCGACGGCTCCGAGTACGAGCTCGACGTCGTCGGCGCGGATGCGCTTTCCGACCTCGCGATCGGTCGCGCCCGCGCCGCCACCCTCCGCCCCATCGAGGTCGGCGACGCGGACAGCCTGCGGGTTGGCCAGCTCGTGGTCGCCATCGGCAACCCCATGGGCTTCAGCGGATCCGTCACGTCGGGGGTCGTCAGCGGATTAGGCCGCTCGCTGGCGACCGCCGACGGCAACGGGCACCGGCGGTTCGTCGAGGACGTGATCCAGACGGACGCCGCGCTGAATCCCGGCAACTCCGGCGGCGCGCTCGCGGACTGGCAGGCGCGGCTGGTCGGCGTGAACACCGCGGTCGCGGGCATGGGCCTGGGCCTTGCGGTGCCGATCAACGGGACGACGCAGGCGATCCTGGCAGCGCTGATGCGCAACGGACGCGTGCGCCGGGCGTTCCTCGGCATCGCCGGCGGCACACGAGCCCTGGCGCCGTCGATCGCCCAGCGCACGGGCTTCAAGGCAGGCGTCGAGGTGCAGGAGGTCGTCTCCGACAGCCCCGCCGCTGCGGCGAGGCTGCGCAGCGGAGACCTGATCGTCGAAGTGGATGGCTCGGCTGTGTCCAAGGCCGGAGACCTGCAGAGGCTGATGGTGGAGGCGCGCATCGGCTCGAAGCTGTCGATCCGCATCGTCCGTGAGGACAGGCTGGTCGCGCTGGAGGTTGTTCCCGAAGAGCTGAAATAGGCTCACGGCCGTGGCGGCCGGCGGGGAGGGACAGATTTGTCTCCTGTCAACGGTTCGAATTACCTTCTGATCCCGTAATCCGAAGTTGGAAATCGAAGTCCGCTATCGCCGACTTGGAGAGGGCGCCTCGCCCGTGTCATCGCGCCAGCGTCGAAGGCTCTCCGCGATTTCAGGACGAACCTCGCGACCCCACGCGTGATCCAGGGCATCGAGGTTTATCTGCTCGATGAAGTCCATCTTCAACACTTTCAAGACGTGGTAGGCACGGATCGAAAGGTCGAGCTCCTCGACCCGTACCCCACCGCCCACCACCAGCAGCGTACCGCCATCGACTCGGAGAACGTCCCCTCCTGGCCTCCCCGCATGGCGGGGAGGGAGAAAACAAAAAAAGCCCCGGGCTTGCGCCCGGGGCTTTCTGGTTCGTCCCTTAGACGATGCGGACGGTCTTCGCGCGTGGCCCCTTGGGGCTCGACTCGATCTCGAAGGAAACCTTCTCGCCACCCTGCAGCCTGTCGAAGTTGCCTTCGGTGGAGCTGCGGTGGAAGAAGTATTCCTTCCCGTCCTCGGCCGCGATGAAGCCGAAGCCGCGGTCCGAAACCAGTTTCTTGATGGTGCCTGCTGGCATTTCCATCTCCTACGCTCTCGAACAGGGTTCCACTCAACCTGACGGGCCTGTTCGAGAAACTGGAGACCGCCGTGAGCGCCGGCGCTGTGCCGGCTCAACACACTATACCCAGATGTTTGACCGCCTATTCCGGCCGGCTGGCGCTCGAGACCTCAGCCGACAGGCGGCGCGCACGCGACTGATCGACCTCGGTGAGGTGCCGCTTCCGAAGCCGCAGGTGCTTGGGCGTCACCTCGAGCAGCTCGTCGTCGGCGATGAAGTCCAGGGACTGCTCGAGGCTGAGCCTGGAGGCGGGGGTCAACCTCACGGAAATGTCCGAGGTTGAGGACCGCACGTTCGACTGCTTCTTCTCCCGGCACACGTTCACCCTGATGTCGCCCGGACGCTTCTGGACGCCGACGATCATGCCTTCGTAGACCTGCTCCCCAGGCAGGATGAACGTGGTCCCACGTTCCTGCGCGCCGGCCAGGCCGTAAGTCAGGGCGGTGCCGGGGGACGAGGCCGTCAGCGCGCCGTTGCGCTGCTCGCGGAACTCGCCCACCCACGGCCGGTACCCCAGAGCGATAGAGCCCATCAGGCCCTCGCCGGCGGTGAGCGTGAGGAATGTGTTGCGCAGCCCGATAAGACCTCGGGTCGGAATCACGTAATCGAGCCGGACGCCACCCCGGCCGTCGTAGACGATCTCGATCATCTCGCCTCGCCGCTTGCCCAGGGCCTCGGTCACAGCCCCCAGGTGCTCCTCGCGCACGTCGACCGTCAGGCGCTCGACGGGCTCCACGCGCACGCCGTTGACGACCTTGATGATCGCCTCCGGCCGCGACACCTCGAACTCGTAGCCCTCTCGCCTCATGGTCTCGATGAGAACCGCGAGATGCAACTCGCCCCGACCGCTCACCTGGAAGCGCTCGCTGGCACCGGTGTCCTGGACGCGCAGCCCGAGGTTCGTGTCCAGCTCTTTCAACAGCCTGGCGCGGAGGTGCCTGGTGGTTGAGAACACGCCCTCGCGCCCGGCCAGCGGCGAGGTGTTGATGCCGAAGGTCATCCTGACGGTCGGCTCGTCGATCTCGATGCGGGGCAGCGGCTCAGGAGAATCCGGATCCGTCACGGTGTCACCGATGGCGACGTCCTCGAGGCCAGTCAGCATCGCGATGTCACCGGCGGTCGCGCGTTCGACCGCGACGCGCTCCAGGCCGCGGAACATCAGCACCTGCGCGACCTTCGCCGGTCTCGCCGCACCCGACGCATCGAGCACCGCCACGTTGTCGGCCGGCGCGATGGAGCCGCGCGTGATGCGGCCGATCGCGATCGTCCCTGTGTAGTCGTCATACGCTCGATTGGCGACCAGCATCTGAAACGCCCCCGGCTCGACGACAGGTCCGGGGATGCGCTCGATGATCGTGCCGAAGAGCGGCTCAAGGTCAGGCGCCAGCGTGTCTGGTGACGATCCTGCGCGGCCTTGCTTGGCGATCGCGTAGACGACGGGGGCCTCCAGCTGATCCGCGTCCTCGGCCAGCTCCAGGAACAGGTCGTGCACCTTCTCGAGCGCTCCGTGCGGGTCGGCGTTGGCGCGGTCGACCTTGTTGATCACGATGATGATGCGCAGGCCGGCCTCGAACGCCTTGCGCAGCACGAATCGTGTTTGCGGCATCGGCCCTTCCGCGGCGTCGACCAGCAGCAGGCAGCCGTCCGCCATGTTGACCACGCGCTCGACCTCGCCGCTGAAGTCCGCGTGGCCGGGCGTGTCGATGATGTTGATGGTGACCTCGCCGTGGCGGATGGAGGTGTTCTTCGCGAGGATCGTGATCCCTTTCTCGCGCTCCAGGTCGTTCGTGTCCATGATCAGCGTCCCCACCTGCTGGTTCTCGCGAAATGTGTGGCTCTGCTTAAGCAAGGCGTCAACCAGAGTGGTTTTGCCGTGATCGACGTGCGCGATGATCGCCACGTTGCGGATGTCGTGGCGAATGTTGGTCACGGGACGGCAACTATACGTAAGATCGCGCGCGATGAACGCAGCGGCCGGCCGCCTCCTCCTCGTGAGCGTGGCCGTCGCCATCGCCCTGTTAGCCGCGGCACTGCCGGTCAGCGCGGACGAGGGATGGGTCATCACCAGCTTTCAAAGCGACATCACCGTCAATCGCGATTCGACGCTGACGATCCTCGAGACCATCCGGGTGAATTTCTCCCAGGAACATCACGGCATCTTCCGCACGATCCCGCTCCGCTACAGGTATGACGACAACCACGACCGCTACTACAACCTGCAGGTCCAGTCGGTCACGGATGGGGTGAAGGATCTGCCGTTCGACGCGTACGTCGACTCCTACAACGAGGTCATCAAGATCGGCGACCCGAGCGTGATGGTCTCAGGCGATCAGGTCTACATGATCCACTACACGGTCGAGGGCGCGATGAACTCGTTCAGCGACCACGACGAGCTGTTCTGGAACGTCGATGGAGCCCTGTGGCCGGTGCCGAAGGAGTCAGTCACTGCGCACGTCACAACGCCGGCTGGCGCCTGGACAGAGCTTGCCTGCTACCAGGGGCCCACCGGCTCGCACGAAGCGTGCCCCACAAGCGCAATCAATAATTTCCTCACCTTCTCTTCGACGCGGCCACTGGCCGAGGGCGAGCAGATGTCTATCGCGGTCAAGCTCGTCAAGGGCGCGGTTAACGTACCGCCGCCGATGCTCGAAGACCGGCTGCGCTTCTTTCCCGACGGCGCGTTCGACATCAACCCGTTCACCATCGGCGCGTTCGCGCTGACACTGCTCTTGGGCTTGGGCCTGGTCGGACGGAACTGGTGGGCGCACGGCCGTGATCGCGAGTACCTGACCCAGTACTACCTCACGAACGATCCGAGGCAGCGCACTGAGCCGCTGTTCGAGCATGTGCCGGTGGCCGTGGAGTTCGGTCCGCCGCAGAACATGAGGCCGGCCGAGCTCGGCTTGATCCTCGATGAGAGCGCGGATCCGAAGGACGTGACCGCGACCATCGTCGACCTCGCGGTGCGCGGTCACATCACGATCACCGAGCTGCCCCAATCGAAGGACTGGGAATTCACCTGGAAGGGCGCGCCGGTGAGCGAGCTGATGCCATACGAGAAGACGATCCTCGACGGCATGTTCACCGGCCGCCAGGAAGTCAGGCTCTCCGAGCTGAGGGGCGACTTCCGGCCCACTCTGGTGAGGGCCGAGAACGAGATCTACTCGGACGCAACGTCCCGCAAGCTGTTCACGAGCAACCCGCGTTTCGCGCGCATCGGATGGGGTTGCGCCGGTGTCGCGGTGATAGCGATCGGAATCGCCCTGGTCCTGATACTCGGCCAGGCGTTCGGGTGGGGCCTCTTCGGAGTCGCGGTTTCAATCACCGGACTGGTGATGGCCGCGTCGTTTCCCGCGATGCCGCAGCGCACCGCCGCGGGTCGCGACCTGATGCAGCACACGCTGGGCTTTCGCCTCTACATGACAACGGCCGAGAAATATCGCGAGCAGTTCGCGGCCAAGGCCGGGATCTTCAACGAGCTGCTCCCCTACGCGATCGTGTTCGGATGCGTGGCGCTGTGGGCGAAGGCGTTCGAGGGGATCGACACGAGCGCCACCAACGCGTGGTACTCGGGCCGGGGACCGTTTCAGGCCGCGCTGCTCGCCAGCAGCTTGCAGTCGATGAACACGAGCATCTCCGCGGCGATCTCATACGTTCCGCCGAGCTCCGGAAGCAGCTCTGGTTTCGGGGGTGGCGGATTCTCAGGCGGGGGCGGCGGCGGCGGAGGCGGCGGGGCCTGGTAAAGAAAGATTGGACGCTGAGCGGGGCAGCGTCCAACCTGCACTAATCAACGCACTTGAGGCCGCAACCTACTCAGAAAGACCAGGCCAAGGCGTCCGTCTCCCGACCGTACCCGAGCGTACCGGACCACGGCTGAGGCCGCCAGGCGGCGAGGTCTGGCATTTTCTCAGGGTCGCCTTATACTCCGCGCGTCGTCAAGTTACCGCGTGACTAGGGAGGATCCTGGGGAATGAAACGGGGCTATGTCGAAGCCGCCGTCTTCGTCGTTGTCGCCATCGGAGCGTTCTCGCTTGCTTACTGGCTGGCCCAGACCGTGGGCCTGCACCCGCTGGTCGTGCCGCCCCAGGACATGCGCGAGAAGCACTGGATGGTTGCTGCGGGCGCGGCTGCGATCGTGGTAGCGGTCGACGCCTTCGTCTTCTTCCTCATCATCCTCAAGCACCGCAGAGAACGCCGGGCCAGGGAAGCGGGGAGCGCCCCCGTACTGAGGGGTTAGGGCGGTGGTACGCCCCAGCAGATGGAACCTCCCCGGCGTCTTTCACGTGCAGCGCCTACCGATCCGAGTGGTGCTCATCACCGCAGCCATCTCTTATCTGCTTCAGATCGGCGCCATCGTCCAGGGCTACCCCCTCTACGGCATCGTGGCGGTGACGATCCTGCCCTGGATTCTCGTCTTTGCGTTCGAGTACATCTGGAAGTACGAGCACTACGGCTTCTTTGCGTTCCTGCTCGCCTTCGTCTTGCTGCAGCTCGGCCATCTCGCCGAACACACGATCCAGATAGTTCAGCTGTATGCGACGGGCGGCAACCTGGCCAGCTCGCATGGAGTGTTCGGCCAGCTCGATTTCGAGACCGTCCACGTCGTCTGGGACTCCTCAGTATGGCTCGGGCTCGCCATCTGCCTTTATAAGTTCTCGCGCAACCGCTGGCTCTATGTGGCCTTCATCTTTGCGAGCCTCCACGAGGTGGAGCATCTCTACCTCTATTACATCTACAACACCGACAGGACCTTCTATCTCATGGGCGGCCTGACCGGCGTGATGGGCTACCAGGGTGTCATCGGCTCTCCCCTCTACCGGCCGTACCTCCACTTCTTCTACAACTTCATGGTCGTCACGCCGATGCTCATCGCGTTCGCCCGGCAGACCGAGCACGCGTATGACCAGTTCCTGGCGAAGGCGCTTCCCGACCTGAGCGAGCAGGAGCTCGTCCAGACCACCAATCGTCTGGAGCGGGTGGTGGCGCAGGCCGGCGACGTGATCGTCCGCCAGGACGACCCCTCCGACCGCTTCTACATCGTCACCAAGGGCGAGGTCGAGCTGGTCGTGTCGAGCAAGGAGGGGTGGGAGCGCACTCTCGAGACCCTTGCGCCGGGCCGCTTCTTCGGCGAGCTTGGCATTCTGACAGGCCGCAACGCGGCCACCGCCCGCGCCAAGACGCACACAGAGCTGCTGGCGCTGGATTCGCGCAGCTTCACCGAGCTGATGAAATCGGACGCCAAAGTGCGCGCCGACGTGGACGAAGATATGCGCCGGCTGCACGATCTCAAATATGCGACGACGGGACCAGGGCCGGCCGACGGTCACTGAGCTTGGCCGCACCTCCCACGGTCCTCATCGTCGGCGCAGGGTTTGCTGGGCTGAGCTGCGCCAAGGCGCTCGCCAGAGCGCCGGTCCGAACCATCCTGCTCGACCGCAACAACTACCACCAGTTCAGCCCACTGCTGTACCAGGTGGCGACCTCCGCGGTGGACAGCGCTGACATCGCCTACCCGGTCCGCGCGATCATGCGCAAGATCCCGAACGCGCAGTTTCGTCTGGGCGATGTCGAGGTGGTCGACCTCGAACGCCGCACCGTGCGCACTGATCGAGGCAGCATCACCTACGACTTTCTCGTGCTGGCCTGCGGCAGCACCAGCACTTACTTCGGCAACCAGAGCATCGCAGAACGCTCTTACGCGATGAAGACGCTGACCGACAGCCTCTTGCTTCGCAATCACATCCTTTCGCGCTTCGAGTCGGCGGACTGGGTTGTCGACGAGGGCGCACGCAAAGAGCTGCTCACGTTCGCCATCGTCGGCGGCGGGCCGGCGGGCGTGGAGTGTGCCGGGGCCCTCGCCGAGCTGATCGCGCGAGTGCTGAGGCGCGACTTCAAGGAGCTCGACACCCGTGCGGCGGAGATACTGCTGCTGCAGTCCGGGCCTGCGCTGCTCGAGCCCTTTGAGCCAAAGCTGCGTGAAGCCGCGAAGCGCAGGCTCGAGCGGATGGGTGTCCAGGTGCTTTTGAACACTCGCGTCGTCGAGGTGCGCGACGGAGAGATACAGCTCGCCGACGGCACCGTGCGCCCGGTCGGCACCGTGATCTGGACCGCCGGCGTCGAAGGAGCGCTGATCGCTGAGGGCCTGTCTGAAATCGCGGGCGGGGCTCGGCACACAATCAAAGTAGGGCCCACCCTGCAGGTGCCAGGCCACGCCGAGGTTTTCGTAATCGGCGACCTGGCGGCGTTCGACGCGGGCGGCGGTCGTCAGCTGCCGCAGCTCGCCCCAGTCGCGATCCAGGAGGGCCTGGTGGCGGCCCAGAACATCAATGCCCTCGTCCGCAACCGGCCATTGCGACAGTTCGCTTATAGCGACAAGGGCATCATGGCCACGGTCGGGCGCAACACCGCGGTCGTGCAGGCCGGCCCTGTCCGCATGAAGGGCAGGATCGGGTGGTTCGTCTGGCTCTTCTTGCACCTCGTGAGCATCGCCGGCTTCCGCAACCGCATGAGCATCATGCTCAACTGGTCGTGGAACTACTTTTTGCGCGATCGGCCCGTGCGGTTGGTGATCGGCGACAGCGACCGGCGGCTGGAGCGCCTGTTCCAGCTTCCATATCTGCACCGCGCCCTGCCCGAGCTGAGTGAGGCCGACCTGGTTGGCATGTGGAGCAGGCTGCGCTGGCGCCAGGTTCGGCCCGGCGAGGTCATCCTGCGCGAGGAGGAGCCCGCCACGTCGTTCTTCATCGTCACGAGTGGCGAGGTCGAGATCGAGTTAGCCGGCGCCGATGGCGTCCCGCATCGGATCGCGCGCATCGGACCGGGCGGTTTTTTTGGAGAGGTGGGCTGTCTGACGGGCCGCAGCGACGGAACGGTCAGGGCAACGACCGCGGGCGAGCTGATCGCATTCGAGCGCAAGGGATTCATCGATCTCATGGCCCACTCACCGGTCGTCAGAACGGATGTGGAGGCGCAAATGCGGCGCCTGCACGAGCTGAAGTACGCCACGCGGCCGGCTCCGGCCGTCGCCGTTGGTCAATCGGGAGGTCAGGGATGAGCGACGACGAACGGAAGGACAAGCCGGCCGACCCAGACAAGCCGGCGTGGAAGGACTCCCACACGGCGGCGTCGCTGCCTGGCTGGTGGGCGCCCGAGCCGGAGGAACCCAAGCCGGCAGCGGCGCAGCCGCCGCCCAGTGCCGAGTCGGAGACCGCGCCCTCTCCGCCGTCACCACCAGCGCCACCAGCAGCGCCCGTGCCGCCCTCTTCGGTGCCCACCCAACCGCCCACTCCAGCGGACTGGCAGGTTTCGCCCACGGCCAAAGAGCTGCCTACCTGGTGGCGACCCGAACAGCCGCCATCGACCCCGGCTTCGCATGCCGCGGCGACAGTGCCCCCCGCACCCCACGCCCAGCAGCCGGCGATGCAGGCGCCGACCATGCCCCAGCCGGCTCCACCACCAGCCTCGATGCAGAGCGCGCCGCCGCCGGCGATGCAGGCGCCGCCCATTGCCCAACCGGCTCCACCACCGCCGCGGCCCTCACAGCCGCCCGCGAGCCGGCACGAGAAGACGATGGTCCTCGGCGTGATGCCGGCCGCAGCTCCGCCGATGGCCATCCTCATCGTGAGATCGGGCCCAGACATGGGATTCAAGTTCAGGATCAAGCCGACCGGAGTCGCGTCCGTGGGTCGTGACATTGAGAACGAGGTCGTTCTCGACGACCCGGCTGCCTCCCGCCGCCACGCTGAAATCGAGTTCAAGGACGGGGCCTACGTCCTGACAGACCTGGGCAGCATCAACGGGACGATGGTCAACGATCACCGAGTGACGGCGCAAAAACTCGCCGACGGCGACCGGATAGTCGTCGGCCAGGACGAGATCGTCATCTCGATCATGTGAACTTGTGCCGAGAGGGAGATTCGAACTCCCACGTCCTTGCGGACATCGGTTTTTGAGACCGACGCGTCTGCCATTCCGCCACCTCGGCGCGTACTCACAGGGGCCGGACGATGATTATCATTCGCCGGTGCGCGCCGCCGCCCTGGCCGCGCTGGCCGTCGTGCTGGCCGCATGCAGCACAGCGTCCGCGCCGGCAGCATCGATCTCGCAAGCCCCTGCCTCGAACGGCAGAACGGGTCCGGTGATATCACCGGCCCCGATCACTCCACCGACCCCGCCGGGCGACAACCTGCAGGCGTTCACCTGCGCCGACTCGAGCGGCGGCACCCCCGGCACGGTGCGCGTAACAGATGTCCGCGTCTCGCGGGAGCCCGGCTTCGATCGTTTCGTCATCCAGTTCGACGGCACCGTGCCTGCCTTCACCGTGAAGCGCCAGTCCAAGCCGGTGTTCTCGCAGGGCGGCTCAGGGCAGACGATCGCGCTCAGCGGCACGGCCGGCGTCCTGGTTCAGCTGCACACCGCGACTCAGGCCGGCACGTACAGCGGACCGACCGACTTCACCCAGGTCGACTTTCGCGTCCTCAAAGAGGCTCGGCTCACTGAAGACTTCGAGGGCTACGTCGGATGGGGATTGGGCCTTGGCTCGGCCGCGTGCATGAGGGTGTTCGTGGCCAAGACAAGCCCTTCGCGACTAATCGTCGACTTCGCCACGACATCCAGTTAGAGTTCGGCCGCGATGGCCGTCCAGCCGCCAGGCGCCCCACCACGTGCGCCGCAGACAGCGGCCGCCGTACCGCCGCCGGCAAAATCGAAAGGCTGCCTTGGCTGCGGCATGGGCTGCGGAGGCTGCTTGCTCGTCATCGTCATCGTGGCCGCGCTCCTGCTGGGCAGCGGCTACTTCTTCCTCGTCGCCCAGGCTCAGGCGGGGGTCGCGTCGCCCGCGGCCCTGCTGGTGTTCAGCACGCCGGTCGATGTCGGGAAAAATGACAGCGACTACAAGCCGGCCGCATCGGGTCAGTCACTCGATGCCGGCAGCTCGGTTCGCACTGGCGATGCTGGGCGCGCCACCATCCAGTTTCCTGATGGGACACTCACGCGCCTGTCGCCCAGCACCACCGTGACAGTGCAGGCGGCGCAGCTCACCAACGCTGGGCAGCTGAAATCGGCAACGCTCCTGCAGAAGATCGGACGCACGCTAAGCGTCGTCCAGCATCTGACGGGTGGCTCGGACTTCAACGTGGGCGGCCATTCGGTCAGCGCCGAGGTTCGCGGCACCGAGTTCGAGGTGCTTGTGCGCGGCGATGGCAGCAACCTGATCAAGGTGTTCGACGGCACCGTGAACGTGAGCGGCAAGACCACCGTCACGCTCACCAAGGGCCGGGAGATCGACGCCGACAAGAACGGAACGCTTTCCGCACCACGCGCCATCCGACCGGACCGGCAGGATCCCTATCAGCTCGTCGCCCAATGCGAGAACGCAGTCTCCGGTGGCGGCAACTCGGGGGGCACGATGCAGGTCAGCACGGGGGAAAACCTGGCAACCGGGCAGACTGCCGAGTCTGACTATCACTCTGGCGGCGGAATCGTCAGCGTCGCGCTCTGCTATCCAGGCAGCTTCATGACGCTGTCGGTCACCGACCCAAACGGGGTCGTCCATGGGTCGAGGCAGAGCGGCTCGCCGGTGGTCGGGCACATCGATGGCCCGCCGGGCCTGTGGCGGGCGATCGTGAGCGCCGTCAACGTCCCGGGCGGCGAGCCCTGGGCGGTCGCGTGGTCGACCAACGCGGTGTGCGGCGGCGAGAAGGTCGACACGGGGACCAACGTGCGCGAGATCCTCAGCAACGCGCAGCTGTCGTGTGGTCTGGCCAATTCGGGCTCGACCGGCATCACGATCCAGGTCCAGGGCGTCTCGAGCAACTCGGCGCGCATCTACTACTACTCGAACCTCGGCGGCGTGGAGGTGTCCTGGACCATCGACTTCTATGCGGCGACCCCGAACCTGGGGGCGGTGCTGACGCAGATCACTGTCAAGGGCATCAACCTGACCACGCAGGTCGTGTCGAAGCTGACAGCCTACGGCGCGTCGATCAGCTCCATCCCGACCGACTACATCGTCGACCGCGTCTACTCGTGCGTCGGGCCGGAGGGGAACGCGATGGTGATCGAGGGCCACCGCTAACCGGAAAGCCCTTATCCGTGGTCGGAGCCGCCTTCCCGACTGCTAAGGTTTCCGGCGCATGGCAGCACGAACTCCGGCGACTCCAAAGCGGAAGGGTCGGGGCGGCCTCCGGATCCTGATCGCGCTGGTGGTCGTCATCGTGCTGGTCGCGGCGGGGATCGTCACCCTCGGAGTCATCGCCTCAGCCGACACCACGGTGGGCGCGGTGCTGACCACGTTCGTGCCGGACGCGAGTGTCGCCCACTCGGGTGGCTCTTTCTCCTCGGCGGCTTCCGGCACCTTTGTTCAGCCAGGCGATTCCGTCAAGACGGACGCCAAGGGCCGGGCCCAGATCCAGTTCCCGGATGGCACCATCACGCGCCTGGCCAACAACACACAGATCGCAATCAACTCGTCGCACTTCGCCAAGGACGGGCGCGTGCACGACATCTCGGTGACCGACAAGCTCGGCCGGACGCTCAACTCGGTGCAGAAGCTCGTAGGCGGCGCCACCTTCCAGGTGGTAGGCAATACCACCACCGCTTCGGTCCGAGGCACGCTGTTCGAGGTACTGGTCAACGTCGACGGAACTGTCGTGATCAAGCTCTTCATCGGCGGCCTCGACGTGGACGGCAAGAGCGGGCACGTCCACCTCACCGAAGGCCAGCAGGTAACCGTCGACGCCAACGGCAACATCGGGGCGCCCGGGCCGATCACGCCCGACCCCAACGACCCGTTCGGTCAGGAAGTCGCGGCGATGCAGCAGGTCGAGACCCAGACCACACCGGGCACCGAGCAGGACTTCACGGGCGGGCTGCTGCACAACGGCCAGGTGCAGCAGTTCACTTACGCATTCGCGGCGCCGTCAGCCGGCGGCAGCGACTTCAAAGCCGCGCTCGCCTATCCGGGCAGCTTGATGGAGCTCCGAATCACGGATCCGGCGAATCACGTGTACACGAAGACCGGTCCGTCACCGATCGTGATCACGATCCCCGACCCACCGGGCGGCATCTTCAAGCTCGACGTCATCGGCATCAGCGGGCTCGACCCGAACGGTGAGGTGCCGTTCTTGAGCGTCGCGACCCTCGAGCCATGCGCGACCGCAAACATCGAGCTGAACGGCGCTGTGCGGCACTCGTGGACCGGCTCGGACCTCGCCGGCGCGATCA
>VBIA01000128.1 GCA_005879985.1 Chloroflexota bacterium
CCAGCACCAGCAGACCGCTCACGACCATGCTGCCGCGATGCATGTGCGGATGGAGCCAGTGCACTGGCTCCTCTATCGGCTCCGGCGGATCGAGCGAGTTACTCAGGCCCTGCAGCAGCTCGCCGGCAGTTGCGGGCCTGCGCGATGGGTCGCGATCCATCGCCTGCTGGAGCACCTGCCCGAACTCTTCAGGCAGCTCGGGCATCAGTTCCTTCGCGCTGGGCGGCGGCTCGTAGAGTCGCCGGCTCAGAGTCTCGATCCAGCTGCGCGACGTGAACGGTCGCTGTCCGGTGACCGCGTGGAAGATGACGGCGGCAAGCGAGTACACGTCCGCGCGCGAGTCGACCTCGCGGCCGACGAGACGCTCCGGCGCAACGTAGTCCGGCGCCATCGGCCCGGCTGCCCCCGGTCCGTTGCTGAATGACGCGATGGTGCCGAGGCCAAAGCCGGTGAGCATCGTGCGGCCATCGTCGGCGAGCAGGATGTTCGCCGGCTTCACGTCGCGGTGCACCGTCGCCCGCGAGTGCGCGTAGTCGAGCGCAGACGCGATCGGCTCGAGCAGCTCGACGACGCCGCGCGGCTCGCGCTGCGTCGAATCGGTGAGCATGTCGTCCAGGGTCTTGCCTGGAACGATCTCGGTGACGAGGTACGGGCAGTCGCCGTTGTAGGCGAGCTCGTACAGCCGCGGGATGGCGGGGTGGTCGAGTGATACATAGGAGCGAAGCTCGAGGAGGAAGCGCCTCGAGTGGGTCACGTCCCTCGCGGCGGCCGCGCCGACGGTCCGCAGGGCGACCTTCTGCTGGAGCCGCGGATGCTCGGCCTCATAGAGGGTGCCCAGGCCGTCCTGGTCGACCTCACGCAGGATGCGAAATCCGCCGTACTTGACTGCGCCGTTCTTGGAAGTGGTCATGCCTTCAGCCGAAATCTCCAGAACACCTGTGCGACCACTGCAGCCATAGAAACCGTGAGTTTAGGCTACAGGCGCTGAGGGTGTCCCCGCCCAGGGCAACAAGTGGTGTCGGCGAGAGGAATCGAACCTCCAAGCCCTTTCGGGCACCAGATCCTAAATCTGGCGCGTCTGCCGTTCCGCCACGCCGACATCAGGCACGCGTAATGGTGTCAAAAGTTCTCGATCGTCACCGGCTCGATGGCGTCCGCCGGCTCGAAGCCGAAGATGCGCGAGTAAAAGTAAAACTCCGCGTCGATCGAGCGCCGGATGTTGGGCGCGCGCCGGAATCCGTGCTGCTCGCCTTCGAACGCGATGTAGGCATGGGGAAGCTTCTTCGCTTGGCAGGCGGCCACGAACTCCTCGGACTGGTCGGGCGGCACGACCCTGTCGTCCAGGCCCTGGAAAAGGATGATCGGGCAGCTGAGGTGGTCGGCGAAGTTGACCGCCGACCGCTCGCGATAGACATCGGCGCGCTCGGGATAAGGCCCGACGAGCGTTTCCAGGTAGCGCGATTCGAACTTGTGCGTTTCCTTCCGGAACGACTCGAGATCGCCAACGCCGAAATGCGATGCACCCGAGCGGAAGAAGTCTTTCTTGGTCAGCGCCAGCAGCGTCGTGAATCCTCCCGCTGATCCGCCTGTGATGGCCACGTGCTCGGGATCGGCCAGACCCTTGTCGACCAGATGTCGCGCTGCGTTGGTGCAATCGTCGACATCGGCCACACCCCACTCGCCGCGGAGCATGTCGCGGTACTCGCGTCCGTAACCGGTCGAGCCGCGGTAGTTGACGTCGACAAGCGCGAAACCTCTGCTCGTCCAGTATTGGTACTCGAGGTTGTAGACGGGCAGCGCGGCGCTGGTAGGTCCGCCGTGGCTGTGCACGACCAGCGGAGGTTTCACTCCTGGTGGACCCTCGAAGTCCGCGTTGCGCGGCGGGTAGTACAGCGCATGCCCGGTAACCCCTCCCTCGGTCGCGAACTCGATCGGCTTGGGGATGCTGAAGTGGTTCGGATCGATGTGCGTCGTCACCGTCGCCCTCACCACCTCTTCCGCGCCGGTGTCGAGATCGACGGTCAGCACGCGCAGGGAATGCGTCGGCGACGCCGCGAACATCACCGCCTTGCGCCCGCTCACGCGGACGCCGTCGAGAAACGAATAGAGGAGCTGCACCGGTGACAGCACGCCGGTCCTGAGGTCGAGGCGAGACAGCTTGTGAACGTTCGACTTCGAATGCAGGCACACGATCTCGTTCTCGCCCAGCACCGCGTAGTGGGATCGACCGAACACCCACTGCGGTCCACCGAACTCTTCTTCCGCGTTGCAAAGCGCCTCGTCGCGATGACCTCTCACGCAGTAGAGGTTCCACCAGCCCGTCCGGTCGGAGATGAAGTAAAGCTCGCCGCCAGGTCCCCACTCTGGCTGGCAGATCGACTCGCTCGAACCGCCGGCCACCTTCGTCGACGAGCTGATCGCCCCGTCGGCGGCGAGCTCGCCGACCCAGAGCTCGGTCCCGTCCCATGGCATGTTGGGGTGGTTCCACGTGAGCCAGGCGAGGCGGCGTCCGTCGGGGCTGAGCTTC
>VBIA01000231.1 GCA_005879985.1 Chloroflexota bacterium
TCAGCGCGGGGATTGGAACAGCCTGGACCTACTGTTTGTTCGTCCCAATGGCAAACCACTTGATCCGACCGGCGTGTCGAAACTTGTGCACCGCCTCTTGGATGCAGCACGACTCCCTCAGCGGCGCTTGCATGACCTGCGCCACTCCTGCGCGACGCTCCTGCTCGCTCAGGGTGTGCCGGCTAGGGTCGTGATGGAGATCCTCGGGCACTCGCAGATCACAACAACCATGAACACCTACATGCACGTGATCCCGGAGATGAGACGTGATGCCGCGGACAAGATACAAGAGGTCCTGAGGGAGCCTCCAGAGCTCGAACGCTAAGCAGCGCAGTGTTGTTGTTGCTGGACCAACTCAACGTCAGAGTCCAAATCGTTCTCACGATCGATCCATTGACCGATTGGCGCCCGAGGTCATGAGACGTCAGCCCCGCTGAACACTCCGCGTGCGCTGCGAGAACTACATGCGCTTCGGCGGCTTCCATACACCTCGCTCGGTCAGCCTGGAGACCAATCCGCGCTCGATATTCGCGACTCACGACAGCAGACTAGGGAGGTAGTGCGAGTCGGTTGGGCCCAAATCTCCGGGCTATTTGAGCCAGCGAGCGAGCAGAAAGTGGCCAGCGATTCGTCGATAGCGGAGGACCGACAAGGCGGCGGTTGCTGCACTGTTGCTGCACTGTTGCTGCACTAGCACCGTCGGTGGTCAGCACGCAGACGAAATTTGAGTTCAAATTTGGCTCCGGGGTGTCGACCTCCGGTTGATCCGTCGTGAATCTACTTCGGTTGATCTGTCTCGCTCCCACTGAAATTTATCGCCTAGGCCGGGTGCCTTCGGCGTGCTTTTTGCGGATCTCTCCCGCCTTCGTTCGGGCCACGGTCTTCAGCAGCTCCTTGCCGACCCAGAACTGAAATAGTCCGTCGGTGACCAGGACGTCGCAGGTGCCGCCGCCATAGTGCTTACCCACGCTGATGTGCTGCGAGTCGACGCAGACGATTCCGTTGGGCGCCACCCGGCGGGAGACCCACTGCTCGCCATTGCGCTCCGGGTGTCTCAGCTGATGCCGGACCGCGCCATCGTTGGACTGAAAGCGACTGGCGGGGGTCAGGTCGCCCAGCGATTGGTGCGGCCGCTGGCTGTTGTAGTAGCTCACCCACTCATCTAGGGCCTCCTGTGCTGTCTTCAGGTTGCGGAAGACCTGCCGGGTGTTGAAGTCAACTCGGAGGGTGCGATGAAAGCGCTCAATCTTGCCCGTCGTGGTCGGCGTGCGGGGCATGGTCAGGATGTGGTCGACGCCGTTCTCTCGGCAGATGCGGTCGAAGAGCACCTCCACCGGTGGCTGGGCAAAGCGCCCGGTGAAGACCTTGCCGTTGTCGGTCAGGACCTGCTGCGGAACCCCATAGGTCTGCATGGCTGAGCTGAAGCCGTCGCAGACCGCCTGGGTGCGCTCCCGAACCATTAGCCGGGCCGAGATGCAGAACCTGGAGTGGTCGTCAATTCCAGTTAGAGCCTTGGCGCTGGTGCCGTCAGCCAGCAGGAAGCCATGAACCACGTCCATCTGCCAGAGCTCCATCGGTCCACCGCGCTCCCAGCGCTTCCAGCTCTCGCGGCGCCGGCGCCTGGTAACTGGATCGATGACTGCGGCCCGGACCAGGCAGCGATACACCGCCGACTCTGAGGGCGCAGGCTCGAGCCCTTTCCGCCGCAGCTCGAAAGCGATTCGGCGCGCTCCCCAATAGGTATGAGCTCGCCGCATCTCCAGAACCACGACCTCAATTGCAGCCGGCATCTGATGCGGGCAATGCGCCGGCCGATGAGAACGTTCGCCCAGACCTTCCAGGCCGTCGCCTTCATAGCGCCCCAGCCAGCGGTGCAACGTCCGCCGAGAGACACTCCATTGGCTGGCCACCTCGCTCACCGTCCGCCCGTCGGCCAGCACTCCCTGAACCGCTTTGTACCTTTGCTCAGTCACGCTCATCTCCCTCATGCGCGGGAGCGTGACAAATCACCCGAAGTAGCTGTGACGCATCAACCGAAGGTCTGCGACACATCAGC
>VBIA01000129.1 GCA_005879985.1 Chloroflexota bacterium
CTGTGGAACGCGCCGCGCGACCAGGAGAACCATGCGCTGCTGGCGGTGCGATGCGCGTACGACATGATCAACCGCGCCCCGGAGCTGCAGCAGCAGCTGATGGCCAAGGGACTGCCGCCGATCCGCTGGGGCATCGGCGTGAACACCGGGCCCGCGGTCGTGGGCAACATGGGCTCGCACAGCCGGCTCCAGTACACCGCGCTGGGTGACACGGTCAACACGGCCGCGCGTTTCTGCGCGAACGCGCCCGCGTACCACCTCCTCATCGGCCAGCAGACCTACGACATGTGCAAGGACTTCATCGCCGTCGACCTGGTGCCCGGCGTCCAGCTCAAGGGGAAGTCAGCCGAGACGTTCCGCATCTACCAGGTGACCGCGATCCGTGAGTCGACCGGCGCCCCGTGGGTGCAGTTCCCGACCGACATGGCGTCGGAGTCCCACCGCCAGTTCACCCAGCAGTTCACTCAGAAGACGATCCTTGCCGCGGGGATGCTGGCCTCGCGCGACATCCTCATCGGCACCGACGCCGAGCAGGCGCTGGCCGCTCAGGCGGCGCCGGCCGACGGGCAGGACGGACCGGGCTAGCTCGTCACCCCCGGCCCAGGGCTTTCCGTGCAGCGGCAGCGATGTCGGCGTTCGTGTTGGCGTGCCCAGCGATGCCCCACCCACCGTCCGGCGACTCGACCAGCAGCACCCAGGTGCGTTCCGCCAGCGTCGGGTCGCCAGCGGCGGCCGCGACGATGCTGGTGAGCTCCTCCACCACGCCCAGCTGCTTCGCTCGGTCCAGTACGCCCAGCGGTGTCAGGATCTGGACGCGCACGTGGCCGCCGTCGCCCGACACATTCGAGATCGCCTCTGCGGACATCTCGTGCACGAACGCCGCGGTGTTGTCCTTGAACAGCGGGATCTCCGGCACTCCCTCCCAACGCATCACCGCCGCGGCCAGGTCTCTCGCCAGCGACCTCGTGTCCCGAAACGTCCCCACCTTCGCGTACACGTCAATCATCGGCATCTTTCTCTATCTCCCAAAGGTGAAACTATGACGAGCATCATAACGCCCATCATCCTAGCTATGCTTTGCGTCATAGTCAAGGCCGGCAATGACGAGTGACAGCCGCGCGCGCATGGTGCGAAGCGCAGCCTCGCTCATCCGCACCAGGGGCGTGACCGGTACGTCGTTCTCAGACGTGCTGGCTGACAGCCGAGCGCCCCGCGGCTCGATCTACCACCACTTCCCCGAGGGCAAGGAGCAGCTCGCGGCCGACGCAATCAAGTGGACGTCAGAGCGCGTCCTCGCCCATCAGCGCGAGTGCCCCGCCACGACGCCCGAAGGCGTGCTGGACTGGTTCATCGACATGTGGCGGCAGGTGGTGGTCAGCTCGGGGGGTCGCGCCGGGTGCGTGGTCGCGGGCGTGGCGGTGGACACTGACGTGGCGGAAACCGGACCGATGACCCTGGTGCGCGTCACCTTCCGCTCGTGGGTGGACCTGCTGACCGGTCAGCTGCGGGCGGCCGGCCTCACGCCCGCTCGTGCCGCTGCCGTCGCCACGGCGACGCTCGCGGGCATGGAGGGCGCGCTCATCCTGTGTCGCGCCGAACAAAGCGTGGCGCCGCTCGAGACGATGGCCGCCGAGCTGAAACGATTGCTGCCGGCGGCTAGTGCGAGACCGCTATCAGGATCGCGGCGGCGGCGATCGGGCCGAACGTGATCACGAGCAGGCTCATGCACCCAGCGCCCGATGCTTTCTTGACCACCGGCTTCACCGGTGGCGTGGGGTTGTAGACCGCCTGGATCGGCGGCGGCGAGGCGTACTGAGTGGGCGGCGCGGCCGCCGTGATGGTGCCCGGAGGCAGCGTCGACGTCGGGCGTGGGACCATCTTCGACAGGTCGGCTCCGGGATCCAGGCTGCGCTGCCAGCCCGGGCACAGCCGGTCTGCTACGCCCGACACCGACTCGTCGAACTCCTGGCCGTTCTGGTAGCGATCCTCGGGTCGCTTGGAAAGCGACTTGAGGATGATCTCTTCCAGCTGCGGGTCCAGCCCCGGCTTGAGCACCGAGGGCGGCCTCGGCGGCGCCTGCACGTGCTTGGCCATGAGCGTGAAGGGGCCGTCGGCCTCGGATGCCGTGAAGGGTGGCTCGCCGACGATGAGCTCGTAGAACATGATCCCGGCCGAGTACAGGTCGCTGCGGCCGTCGACCTTGCTCGAAGCCACCTGTTCCGGCGACATGTACTGGGGCGTGCCCACGGTGGTGCCGGTCTTGGTCGCGGTTGAGCCTGGCCCGGCCGAGTCGTCTGTCAGGCGCGCGATGCCGAAGTCCGCCACCTTGACATCGCCCTCGTCGGAGAGGAGGACGTTCTCGGGCTTCATGTCGCGATGAACGATCGCGTGCCGGTGGGCGTAGTCGAGCGCCTGCAGGACGCCGTGCATGACGGCGAAAACCTGGGGCGGCGGTATGGCCCCTCGGTTGAGCCAGTCGCGCAGCGACTTGCCGCGGACGAATTCCAGGACGATGTAGTTCGCCCCCTGGATCTGCTCCATGTCGTAGACCTGGACCAGGTTCGGGTGGCTGGTCCGTGCCATCACCTGGGCTTCCTGGAGGAAGCGCTTCAGCGCGATCGGGTCGGCGGCGGCCGACGGGATTAGCTCCTTGATCGCCACCTCACGGCCGAGCCCGGTCTGCTCCGCGAGGTACACGGCGCCCATGCCGCCGCGTCCCAGCTCGCGTTTGACCACGTACTTGCCGATGTGCCTCTCGGCCATGCTCGGCGGAGGCGTGACCCCGGGCTTCGGCAGCGTCGGGATCAGCCGCATGGTGGCGGCCTCCTGGCCGGGAAAGCTGCTGGCCGGCTGCGGGCTTTGACCAGGAGGCTGCGGCGTCGGCGGGTTCGGTAGCTCGCCAGGCGTCGCCGGCACGTTTGTGCGGTCGCGGCCGCCATCGCCCCCTGATGGACCTCCGTCGGTCATCTCGCTCGGAGCCTATCAGAGGAACTTGTCACGGGTATGGCGTTTTGGCGGCATTAAACCGATAATCGGCGCGCAAATCGCCAGCCGCATTAGAGGAGGAAATCAATGTCGCAGATCCCGCCGCCGCCACCCGGGCAGCCGGCGCCAATGGGCGCAGCGCCAGGGGGCTCGGCCAGCAACAAGAACCTGTACACGATTCTTGCCTGGGGACTTTTCCCACCAATCGGAAGCCTCATCTTTCTTTTCGCAGGCAAGGACGATCCCGACGTCAAGTACAACGCCGCCCAGGCTGTGGTGATCCACGGGGCTGCGCTGGCCGTCTACATCATTCTCTGGGTGCTCACGATCATCGTCGTTTTCTTCGGGATCCTGCTCTTCATCTGGGGACTCGTCTGGTTCCTGCTCTGGCTCGTGGGCGTCATCCTCGCGTTCCAGGCAAGCGGCCGGCGCGTCAACTTCCCGGTGCTTGGATCGATGGCGGCTTCGTACGTGCCGATGATCGAGGCCTGGGCGAAGTAACAAGCGTCGCGTAGAACATTGCTGAAAGGCCCTGCCGGCGCGGGGCCTTTCCTTTTATTCGGCCTTGAGCTGCGCGATCGCCTGGGTGATGCCGTCACGAAGCTCGTCGCGCTCCGTGCGGAGCAGGTTCACCTCCGCCCTGGTCTCATCAAGCTGCGTGCGCAGTCGCGTGAGCTCCGTCTGAAGCTCAGGGATTCGCGGGTCCTGGTCGCCCGCGTTGCCCTGCACGTCGGCCAGCTCGAGGCGGGCACGCTCGAGCGCGACCTTGAGCTGGCGCCGCTCGGCCAGCAGCTCCTGGACGAGAGACTCGGACGGCTTACCCGGCTTTTTCGACATAGCGGCACAGGCCGGGCTGAAATTCCCGAAGCCTGAGGTGCTCCATCTCTCCGCGCAGGAATCGAGCCTTCAGCTCGAGGCTCTTGATGCCCTTCGAGGATTCATATGGAAAGCGGTACAGCTTGCCGGAGTCGACCAGCATGCACAGGGCGAGCTGCTCTCCCTCCTTCTCGATCACCTTCTTGTAGCAGGGCACGGTGCGTCGCGCGATCTCGACCTTTTTGAAGCCGCCAACCCGGCCGGCGAGCACGGCGATGGGACCACGCATGTGTTTCGGGAAAGAATGCTAAGTCAGCAGCGAAAGCTGTTTGGGTGGTGGAGGGGGCTGCAGCCTGATGTGGCGGCGATCGCGCACCTCATGGATCTCGCGCAGCCGCGCCACCTCTCGCATCGACGGCTCGGTGAGAGCCGACGGCAGGTAGGGGCGGTCTCTGTACATCCGCTCGTACCTAGGCACAAGCTCCGGCCAGTGGCGCTGGAGCACGGTCATGAAGTGCTCGCGGGTGCCCGGGCGCAGGTGCAGCATGCCGCCCCAGACGCCGGTGGCCCCCGCGGCGCGGGCGGCTTTGACCACCGCCTCGATCTGCTCGGGCCTGTCAGAGAGACCGGGCAGGATCGGCGCCATGCCGACGCTCGCCTTGATGCCCGCGGCGACGAGCTTTTCGATCGCTCGCAGCCGCTGCTGCGGCGGGGCAGTGCCGGGCTCGGTCTTTCGCCAGACGTCCATGTCGATCGTCGGGATGCTGAAGGTCACGCCCAGGTCTGCCCGTTTCGCGAGCTCGGTCAGCACGTCGATGTCGCGGACGATCATCGGGCCGCGGGTGATGAGACCCGTCGGGTTGCTGAAATCGCGCAGCGCCTCGAGGCACCTACGCGTGAGCTTGAAGCGGCCTTCTGCCGGCTGGTACGGATCGGTCGCCGCACCGATGACGACGGTCTCTTTCTTCCAGGACTTTTTCGCCAGCTCGCAGCGCAGCACCTGCGCGACGTTGATCTTGACGCGGATGGTCCTGCCGTAACGGTCGTCGTGCGGGCGATCGGCGCGCAGCTCGTAAGCGCGGACGTAGCAGAACGAGCAGCGGTGCTCGCAGCCGACGTACGGGTTGAGCGACCAGCTGAAGCCCATGCCCTTAACCGGGTTCAGGGCGGACTTGCATTCGATCTCGTCGTAGTGGATGTCGGCCCGCCGTGCCTCGAGCTCGGCCATCCCAACAGTCTAGAACAAATGTTCGCCGCCTTAACAGGCTGGGCTGCGCCTGGTCTTTTCGAATGGTGCAATGGCGCCAGGTTGGCCGGCGGGGGCACAAAATAATCCCTACCTGGTCGCGCCTGGCGCGCAGGAACGGCCGGGAGGAGGGAGGGCCACGAAGGGGCAGTTACTTCTGGGTGCGGCGGCGCTTCGGCAGGGTGCACGACGACGGGCAGAAGTCGTTCATCACGCATTCCTCGCATCGCGGCCGCCGGGCCACGCACACCCGCCGGCCATGCAAGATCAGGCGAAGCGACAGCGCGGTCCACTCGCTCGGCGGCACCATGCGCGTGACCTGCGCCTCGATCTTCTCGGGCACGCGCGTCTTCACCAGCCCCAGCCTGTTCGTCAGTCGCGTGACGTGCGTGTCCACCGCGAAACCGGGAATGCCAAAGCCCGCGCCGAGGATCACATTCGCCGTCTTGCGGCCGATGCCGGGCACCTTTACCAGGTCCTCCATGCGCGGCGGGACCTCGCCACCGAACTGCTCCACCAGCGTCCGGCTCGCCGCGATGATGCGACGCGCCTTGGTCCTGAAAAAGCCGGTCGCCTTGATGATCTTTTCGACCTCCGCTGGGTCGCCGCCGGCCAGGTCCAACGCGGTCGGGAAGCGCCCGAACAGAATCGGCGTCACCTGGTTCACCGAACGATCGGTGGTCTGCGCCGAAAGAATCGTTGCGATCAGCAGCTGAAACGGACCCTCGTGCGCCAGCTCTGTGGCGGCGGGATAGAGGTCGCGCAAACGCTCCACCGCCAGCTGCGCGCGCGTTCGAGCACCACGAGGCGGAGGCGGTCTGAGCAGCGCATTCGGACGCCGCTTCTTGCGCGGCTTGGCCTTCGCGCCGGTCGCGTTAGGAGGCAAGAAGCTTGCGCGCCGCGGCCGCGATCTGCCCGCCCTCGGCACGACCCGCGAGGCGCGCGCTGGCCTCCTTCATGACCGCCCCAAACGCCTTCGGACCGTCGGGCTTCAGCTCCGCGATGACCGCGCGGACCTCCGCTTCGATCTGCGCCTCGCTCAAACCCGCAGGCAGGTAGCCGCGCAGGATCGACATCTCCTGCTCTTCGCGCCGCGCGGACTCGTCACGTCCGGCTTTGCGGTAGATGTCGATCGCTTCCTGGCGCCTCTTCACCTCTTTGCGCGCCACGCGCAGGACGAGGTCGTCGTCGACCGAGCCGGACGCTCCAGGCTCCTTGCTCGCCCGCACAACCTCGCTCTTCAATAGCGAAAGCGTGCCGAGAGCGTTCTCGTCGCGCTTGCGCCTCGCATCGACCATTTCAGATTCAAGTCGTTCAAAAAGCGACACTTCGGCGATTGTCACACATGGACTGATCACCGATAATCGGCGCCTATGTCCCCGTACCTGCTGGCTGGGCCGGCAGTAGCCCTGATCGGCATCGTGGCCGTCATGTTCGTGATGCGTCATAAGTCGACCGAGAAGCGATCGATGTACTCGTCGCGTCGCTCCCAGATCGAGCACAAGGTCAAGGCAGCCCGATCCCGCACGCTCGCGCCTCATGGCCGTTCGGGCCGGGCGCCAACGTCGGCCGAGATCGCCGCCGCAGGCCCGGCCGCGCCGGTGTATCAAGCGCCGGCGGTGGCGCCGAGGCAGGCATGGGAGGTCGGGCCGGCGACCAGCGCGCCCGCGTTCTCGCCGCCGCCCGCCGCCGCGCCGCCGGCGTACACGCCACCGGCCTACACGCCTCCTGCCGCACCAGCCGAGCCTTTCAAGCCGGCCGAGACTTTCACGGCCCCGCCGGCGGAGGAGCCCTCATGGACGCCGGCGCCCGCGGAGCCCTCGTGGAATCCGAGCCCCGCTCCCGCCTCGAGCCCGGCACCCGCCCAACCGAGGGTGGCGCCTCAGCCCGCGGCGACTCCCAGCGGTGGGGGCGCTTCGTGGTCCGTGGTCGGCGAGGGCCAGGACGCAACCGCCGAGGAGCCGGCCCCGAAAAGCAAGGGCAAGAAGAAGGGTAAGCAGGCCGCCGCGACAGGATCCGCGTGGCAGCTGGCATCAGGCGAGGCGGCGACCGAGGAGGGCGCCGCCGAAGAGGTCAGGGCGCCTAACTCGGCGATGGCGATCGCTCAGTACGCGGTGCTGGTGGTGGGCCTCGTCATGGTGCTCATCGGCGTGCTGGTCATGGTTGCCAACTCCAAGGTCACGTAGACCACCCGAGTATCTCGCGCGCGAGTCTCGCGCCTCCGTCATCCATCACGGTGTCGCACTCCAGCACCCGGTAGTCCATCTTCTCGATCTGCTCGCGCAGCTGCGAGTCGCGCGCGTCGAGGACGAATCCGGAGCAGCGATCCCGATAGCGCCGCGCTACCTCAACCGGTGATGGATCGAGGTCCATCGCTCGCATCATCTCCACCGTCGGGCCTTTCAGCGCGCGGCCGCCGACGATCGGGCTAACAGCCACCGCAACCTCGCGACGCATGCGATCGCCGATGACTTCGAGCACCGGATCGATGGAGATCAACGGATTGGACGGGCCGATCACCACTAGCTCGGCGTCGTGCAAAGCAGCGCCGGCGGCGGGTGAGAGGCGCGCGGCTTCGAGCCCGTCGAAATCGATTGCACGCAGCGCCGGCCCGAGACGTTCGCGTACGAAGTACTCCTGCAGCGACAGCGTGCCCTGGTCGGTGATGAAGCGCGTCCTCACCGGATCGTCCGACATCGGCACCACGCGTGACTTCAGGCTGAACCTTCGGCACAGCTCGAGCGACGCCTCGGTGAGCGTCGCGCCTCGGCGCAGCATCTCCGCGCGCAGCACGTGCGTGGCGAGGTCTTTGTCTCCGATTCGAAACCAGGTTTTCTCGCCCATCGCGCGCAGCGCGTCGAGAGCGTTGAAGGTCTCGTCCTTCTGACCGTAGCCGGCAGTCTCATTGAACTCTCCGGCCAGGCGATAGATGACCGCGTCGACATCAGGGCAGACCAGCAGCCCCCAGAACTCGTCATCGTCAGCTGTGTTGGCGATCACCGTGAGATCGCCGCCGGGAAGCACGGCGTCAAAGCCCGCGGCCAGCTTCGCTCCGCCGGTGCCGCCGGCGATGACGACGACCCTCAGCGGAACAGGTCCTCGCCCGGGGGTCGCACCATGTCCCGGCCCGCTCCCAGCTCGCCCACGCCGTCGAAGCCGCGGACCACGACGACCGGCGTGCGATTGGTCTTGCCCATCACGAGGCCGGCCGCGGCGGCGAGGTCGTCGGCGACAGCGAGCACGGTGGCGTGAAGGCTCTTGCCCGCGTCATCAAACGTTCCGCGCAGGTCACGGACAGCCGGCACGCCGGCCAGCCCGAGCGCGACATTCACGATCCCCAATCGCCACGGCCGCCCGAATGTGTCGGAGATGACGACGCCGACGTTTACACCTGCCAGCTCTCGCAGCCGCTCGCAGAGGCGCTGCGCGCTGGCGTCCGGATCGTCCGGAAGCAGCGTCACCACATCGTCGCCAGGAACGTTGGAGTGGTCCACACCGCCGTTGGCCGAAACGAACCCGTGGCGCGTCTCGGTGATGAGGATCCGCTCAGAGCGCACGACTCGCACGCTCTCATCGAGCACGATCTGCACGAAGCGCGGGTCCGGCGCGGCGATCAGCAGCGGCGCGATGCGTTCGGCCTCGGCACTCGCCGTCACGTCAGACAGGCGTCGCAAACGGCCCTCTGCTTTGGAGACCACTTTCTGCGCGACCACCACAACATCGCCGTCGACCAGCGATGTGTGGGATGCGATCAGCTGCGCCAGGTCGTCGCCCGGATGGACCTCGGGCAGGCCCTCGACCGCGAGGACCTCCAGGCGCCTCACACGGCGCGCCGCAAGCGTTCCAGGTCGTCGGGCTCGTCAAGGTCGAGCGCCATCTCGGTCGAATGATGGACCAGGAAGCGAACGTTCCTCGTCTCGGCGTCATGCCGGAACTGCGCCAGGGAATCGCCTCCGAAATGCAGGTTGATCGCGTGAGGCGGGCGCAGGTACAGCGCGTTGGTGCCGCCGCGACCCACGGCGGGGACCGCAACGACCACCGGGCCAGGCTCGGCGGCCGCATTCGCGAGAAGCCGCTGTACCGACCGGCGCGTCACGAACGGGAGGTCGCTCGAGAGCACCAGCACGGAATCCGCGCCCCGCGCGACTGCGTGGCTGATGCCCCGCCTGGCCGCCGTGTTCTGGCCCTCCTGGCGCGGCTCCACGATGTACTCGGCGCCGAGCTTCTCGGCGAGCGCGCCAACCTCGTCGCTGCCGGCCACGACCAGCAGGTGCGAGCCTGCCGCCGCGGCGCGGATGGCGCGCCGTGCGTTCCGTCGTGCCAGCGATCGACGCTCGCGCACGTCAAGGGCCGGCCCAAGTCGCTGCTTGGCTGACGCAAAGTCTTTGACGAGAACGATCACCCAGTCCTTCATCAGTCGTCGAACTCCTGGCGCAGGCGCGGAAAGATCTGCTTCGAGTACAGCTCGATGAACCGCGACTGGTCCTCGCCCGGGTGATGGAACACCAGGTGCCTGAAGCCGAGCTCGAGGTACGGCCGCAGCTGGGCGATGTGCTCTTCAGGATCGTCGGAGACGAGCCAGCGGCGGTGCGCGGTTTCCTCGGCGGTCTTGGCCAGTCGCTCCATCTCACGCGGATCGTTGATGTTGGCCTTCAGCTCGCCCGGCAGCGCCAGCGCCGCCCAGATCTTCGTGTCCTCCATCGCGCGGTGACGATCGGTGTCGTACGACACCTTCATCTCGATCATCCTGTCGAGCATGCTCGGGTCGCGGCCCGAGTCCTTCGCGCCGTCGGCAAAGGCAGGCAGTAGCTGCTCGCTGTACAGCTCCATGCCCTTGCCCGACGTGCAGATGAGCCCGTCACCCGCTCGGCCGGCGTACTTCGCGACCTGCGGTCCGCCCGCACCGATGTAGATGGGAACCGGTTGCTCAGGGCGGTCGTAAATCGTCGCGTTCAGCGTCTTGTAATACTCGCCTGCGAAGGTGACGGACTGCTCCGACCAGAGCTGGCGGATGAGCTTCACAGCCTCGCGCATGCGCGCAAAACGTTCTCTGTTGTCCGGCCATACGACCCCGAGCGCGCCTTCGTTGAGATGCTCGCCCGTGCCGAGCCCGCAGATGAATCGGCCGGGGTGCAGCGAGCCGAGGGTGCCGAACGCTTGCGCCACGATCGCCGGGTGGTAGCGGAAGGTCGGGGTGGTGACGCTGGTACCAAGCACCACCCGATTCGTGCGTTCGCCCGCCGCCGCGAGCCACGCGAACGCGAACGGCGCATGCCCATCCGAGTGGCGCCACGGTTGGAAGTGGTCGCTGACGAATACGCTGTCGAATCCGGCGCGCTCGGCATCGATCGCGAAGTCGAGCAGCCGGCGCGGGCCGAATTGCTCCGCGGACGCCTTGTACCCCAGCCGCAACACCTACGGTTCTAACTTAGCGGCGGTAGTAACGCTTCCAGCTGAAGCCGATCCCGCCGGCGATCGCGGCCAGGACGACCACGGCCAGCGCGACCAGGCTCTTGCCGTCCGCGTTGCTCAGCAGCAGCACGAGCGCGCCGACGCTGATGAGCATCATCGCCACCAGCACGACGGCACGGTGGATCTGCATCCCGTGCAAGCTTAGCTCCGGTCGTGGAAGAGCTCCGGATCGTGCGGCTGGCCTCGGTGAACTCGACGCAGGAGGTCGCGCGCGAGCTGCCAATCGGGTCGATCGTCGTCGCGGATCACCAGACCGCCGGCCGCGGACGACTTGACCGCCGCTGGGAGGCGCCGCCGGGCAGTGCGCTGCTGGCGTCGTTCGTGCTCGAGCCGCACCCGCTGCTCAGCCTCGCCGCAGGCGTCGCCGCGGCGGAAGCTTGTGGGCCCGACGTCAGGCTCAAGTGGCCGAACGACCTGATGCTGCGCGGCCGCAAGCTGGGCGGGATCCTGGTCGAGGTCGGCGGCGGCAAGGCCGTCGTCGGGATCGGCATCAACCTCACGTCGGCGCCGCCGGGCGCTGCTCGTTTGGGCCGGCTGCGCGACGAGCTGCTGGACAGGCTGCGCGCCGAGCTGAGCGTGTGGACATCGGCGTCGAGCGGCCGGATCCTGGACCACTGGCGCGAGCTCTCGGTCACGCTCGGTCGGCACGTGCGCGTGGCGCTGCCCGGGCACACTTTCGAGGGCATCGCGCAGGACATCGCCGAGGACGGAGCGCTGGTCGTCGATGGTCAGCGGATCGGCGCCGGCGACGTCATCCACCTGAGGCAACGAGGGCCAGCCGCGCGATCTCGGGCAGCACCTCGCCCGAGCGCCCGTGGATGACGACGGCCGCCAGGTCGTCGATCGGCGTCGGCTCGGCATTGATCAGCACGATGGGCACGCCGGCACGCGCCGCGACCAGGGGGATGTCCGCCGCCGGAAAGACGACCAACGATGAGCCCACGACAAGCATGAGATCGGCATCGCGGGCGAGCTCGAAGGCCTGAGCGACTGCGTCGGCGGGCATCTGCTCGCCGAAGAAGACGACCGTCGGCTTCATGAAAGTGCCTCCGCAAACGGCGCATCGCGGCGGCATCTCGTCGGCGAGGCGCGCCTGAACGTCGCCGCGCGACTCGACGATTCCGCAGTCGAGGCACTGCACCGTCCGCCCAGTTCCGTGCAGCTCGATGACGCGGCGGCTGCCGGCGTCCCGATGGAGGCCGTCGGTGTTCTGGGTCACGACCGCGGCGAGGTGGCCTGCGACCTCGATCTCCGCCAGCGCGACGTGGCCGGCGTTCGGCCGGGCGGCCATCACGGCAGGGCCGCGTTCGCGCGCGACCAGCCAGTACTGCGCCGGGTCCTCGAGAAAGTTCTCGAGCGTCGCGACCTTGACGGGGTCGTACTGCCGCCACAGCCCGCCCTCGCCGCGGAATGTCGGAATGCCGCTCTCGGCGGATATGCCCGCGCCGGTGAGGGCGACGCCGCGGCGGGCGCCCGCGACGAGCGCGGCCGCGCGGGCGAGGCTCATTCCTCGAGGTCGCCCGGCGTCGAGGCGGCAAAAACCAGCTGCGCGCCGTAGCTGCGCCTGATGTTCGTGTACGTGTCGCTGGCGGCCTCGGTCGGGAACGGCACCCAGGGCGAGCCCACCTCCTCGCGGATGGACACGGCCCGGTAGACGCGGAACTTGTCTGCGGACTTGCCCTTCAACTGCAAGCCGGGCACCTGTTCCACCGCCACGAACTGCTTGCACGCCTCATACGTGCTCTCGCCGATCAGCACTGTGAACGCGGGTGCCACGCTGCAGAAACGCGCAGCGGTGTTGACCGTGTCGCCGAGGGCGGTGTACTGCAGGCGGTCTTTGCTGCCCATGTTGCCCACCACTGCCGGACCGGTGTTGATGCCGATGCCCCAACTGATGGGCGGCAATCCCTTCGCCGCAAGCTGCCGCTGCACCACCGAAGCCTGATTGATGAGGTCGTATGCGCACCGCACCGCCCACAGAGCGTGCTGGGGCTGGTGGGTCGGTGCGTTCCAGAGGGCCACGATCTCGTCGCCGACGTACTTGTCGATGGTGCCGTCCCACTTCAGGATCAGCGCGCTCATCTCGTTCAGGTATTCCTGGATTACCGCGAGCACGTCTTCGGCGGTCATCGCCTCCGACATCGCCGTGAAGCCGCGGATGTCGACGAACATCAAGGTGAGCTCGCGGCGCTCGCCCTTCGAGGTCACGTCCTTGATCGAACGCGAGTCGGCGAGCTGTCGCGAGATGCGCGGATCGACGTACTGGCCGAAGATGCGCTCGACCTTCCGCCGTTCACGCTCGACCAGGACGTAGCGCGCGCCGAGCGAGAACGACGCCGCGAGCGCCATCGCGATAGGCGCAAAGAGCGGATCTATCAGCAGATCGCGCTGCGCGATCACGATCGCCGCGACGTAATAGAGCCCGAGCATGTCGACGGTGGCGATGATCGCCGCGCGAAAACCAAGACCGTAGACGGCCAGGCCGACGATGAGAGCGAGCAGAAGCGACGCACCGATGGTCCAGCTGCGCGGCTCGACCGTCATGTAGCGATCCTGCAGCACGGTCGCCACCGCATCGGCCATGATCCTGTAGCCGTAGTTCTGGTTGTCGACCATGCATTGAGGCCGCGTGCTCGGGCAGAAGCTCGAGTCGTGCTTGAAGGCCACTGGCTGCGAGTAGACGTCGCCGGCGTCGATGAGCTTGGTGCCGATGACCACGACGTGGTCCCTGATCTGGTCCGGATGCGGGCAGGCAGCGTTGAAAGCGTCGATGTAAGAGCAGGTCGGGCTGCCGCCGAGCGAGTAGTTGATGAGCATCTGCCCATTGACCAGCGGGATCCGATGCCTGCCGAACTGGGCCGCGTCGCCCTTGACCTCTATCGGATCCTGGTTCTTCTCCGCGATGCGCAACGCCGCCACGAACGCGCTCTCATGCGCTTCGTTCTGAGCGCACGTCGACTTGACCTGCAGCGACATCCCCCTGATCGCGTTTGCGGGATCCGGACTCGCAAAGCCCAGGTCGGCGATGGGCTCGCCCACCTCCAGCGCGTCGATCGGCCCGTCGCTAGACGTGCAGACCAGCACCACGTTGCCGGCGTCCTCGATCGCCTGGGCCAGCAGCCGGTCCGTCCTGGCTTTCTCGAAATCCTGCTGGGTGATGACGTGCGGTGGAGGCGGCAGCCTCTCGGGGTCGACGGTCGAGTGGTTGAGCATCACGTCGAACAGGATCACCTTCGGGTGCAAGCCGGCCAGATAGTTGATGACCTGGGCGTGATAGCCGTTGTCCCACGGATAGGCGCCGAGCTGGGCCTTTGATCTGGCATCGATCGCGACCAGCGTGATTCCGTTGTCAGGGGGAGGAGCCGGAAACAGCCGGTCTTGAGCCGCGAAGAATGGACCGTCGAGAATTCCGGTTTGTAGTACTCCGATGACCAGCAAACCGGCCGCCACGCCGGCAACCACCGAGCGCCATGCCGAGCGCCAGTCGCCGACTCGCTCTCGGACCATGCGCCGGTATCTTAGGCACGGTGTGGTTGAGCGTCCTCGAATCTAGAAGGGCGCTGACTCTCTACGTCGCGGCGGGCGCCGCGTTTGCCGCGATCGCGGCGCGCGGCCTCCTTGTCCCGCTGTACGCGCACGACATGGGCGCGTCCCGCTTCGAGGTCGGCGCTCTCTTCTCCGTAGCCACCTTCGCCGCCGCGTTGCTCTCGCTGCCGTCAGGCCTGCTCATCGACCGCATCGGCGCCCGTACGCTGCTGTGGACCTCACTGATCCTCTCGGCCGGTCGCAGCTGGCCACGGCCACCACCACGTCGGTCTTCCCGCTGTTCGTGTGGCAGATCGTCGGCGGCCTTGGGGCGGGCGCGCAGCAGGCTTCGCTGTTCAGCTCCGTGACCGAGTCGGTGCCCGCCAACCGCCTCGGCCGCTCGATGGGCTGGCTGACTTTCTCCATGCAGGCCGGCTTCTTTCTCGGTCCGACGATCGCCGGGCTGATGGTGGCGGTGATTCCAGACGTCCGCACTGTGATCGCCCTGACGACGGTGGTGTTGTTGTTCGCAGTTCCAGGCGCCATCGCCGCTCCGGCCACGCGTCAGTCACAGGGTCGCTTCGATCTGATGACGCCGATTCGCGCTTTGTTCGCGCAGCGAGCCTTCGTCCCCGTCGTCATCGGGCTCGTGTCGGCGACGTTAGCGTGGGGCACTGTTGGCGCGTTCCTGCCGATCTTCGGGCGCGAGGCGCTGGCGCTTCCGAGCTCCCAGGTCGGATTCTTGCTGGCGGTGCAGGCGGTCGCCAACGGCCTGGCCCGCATTCCCGGCGGCCGGATCGTCGATTGGGCCCCGCACCGATGGCCGATCGTTTTCACCGGTACCGTCGTCTGGGCGGCGGCGACGATCGTCCTGGGTCATCTGCAGGGATTCGTCGCGCCTGCGGTGCTGATGATCGTTGCCACTCCTTTCATGGCCACGGCCTTCGTGGCGGTCGGGGTCGTGTTCGGGAACCTGTCCGCCACGTCCACGCGCGGCGTGACGATGGGCTTCTACGGGACGGTGCTCTTCCTCGCGCTGGCAGGAGGCCCGATCCTGTTCGGGCCGATCATCCAGAGCTACGGCTACGCCGCCGGCTTCACCGTGTGCGCCGCTGTGTCGATCGCGCTCGCGCTGGTGATGGCCGCGATGCACGCCGAGCCCCTGCGCCGGCGGGCGGAGGTTCCGCTTCCGCCCGCGACGCCTGGGACCTGACGAAGTCACTGAGGATCTGCCGGTGGCTGGGGAATGCCAGGTCAGGCAGGTCGTCTAGGGCGAAGACCTGCAGCTCGAGCATCTCTTTGCCCGGCGCCAGGCGCCCGCCGTCGACGACTCGCGCGCGGTAGCCGACACCGACCATGCTCGGGGCCTCTCGCTTGGCGATGTGGTAGACGCCGATGAGGCCTGTGACCTCGACCTCGGCGCCGATCTCCTCGAGGCATTCGCGGACGGCTGCTTCGAGCGGGCCCTCGTCATCGTTCACGAAGCCTCCGGGCAGGCACCAGTGACCCAGCGCCGGCTCGATCGCGCGCCGCCCGAGCACGACGCCTCCGTCAGCCTCGACGACCACCGCGGTCGCCACCTTGGGGTCGCGCCACAGCACGAAGTCGTCGTTGGGACAGCCCTCGAGCAGGCGACCCTCGACCTCGCGCGGGACCAGCTCGGCGCCGCAGTTGACGCAGTAGTGGGGCATCCGACCTCCAAGACTAATCCGAGGTCGGGAGCTACTCCCGGCGGGCGCCCACCCCGCGCATGTCCGCCACGCGCACCGTGTTCCGCCCCGCCTGCTTGGCCGTGTAGAGGGCCTGGTCGGCCTTCTCGATCAGCGATGTGAACAGCGCTTCGTCGTCGGTGGTCGCGACGCCGATGCTGACCGTGAGCTTCAGGCCGCCGGGGAAGGTCGCGGCCTCGACCTTTTCGCGGATGCGCTCCGCGAGGGTCATGGCGCCGGTCTCCCCGGTCTCGTTGAGGATGAGGCCGAACTCCTCGCCGCCGTAACGAGCTGCTACGTCGGACTCGCGCTTGGCCACGGTGAGGATTCGCGCCAGCTCGGCAAGCACGGCGTCGCCGTGCAGGTGGCCGTACGTGTCGTTGATCTGCTTGAAGTGGTCGATGTCGAGCATCAGGAACGCGAGACCCTTGTGATGTCGCCGCGCGCGCTGCATCTCCTGCAGGAACCGCTGCGCCATGTAGCGGCGGTTCGGAAGCTTGGTCAGCTCGTCGGTGAGCGCGTTCTCCTCCTGGGCCTGGTAGAGCTGGGCGTGGCTGATCGCCCTCGCCGCCTCCGCCGCGACGCCCTGCAGCAGCTCGATCTGGTCCTCACGCAGCTGGCGCGGCTTGGGCAGGTACAGCTCCATGGCGCCCATGAGCTGGGTCGCGCGCTGGACGGGAACGACCAGGACGTGCGTCGGATGGCCGCCACCTTCAAGACCCGGTGCATGCTCGCTGTCCAGCGGGGCCACCACTGGACGCTGCGCGGTCACCACCGAGCGCAGGGGCTCCTCGTCGAGCTTGCGCCCGGCGCCTCGCGCGTTGTGGGTCAGGTTGTAGTCGGACTGGCGCCGCATCTCCGCCTTGCCGGGCGTGACCAGGTACATCGCGCCCGCGACCGCCCCCATCAGGCGACCCGACTGGGTCAAAGCCACGTGCAGCACGTCGCTGAGCGCCAGCGAGGAGTTGACCGCCTGGGCGACCGCCATCAGCATGTCGGCGCGCTCCTTTGAACCGCTCTGCTCGGCCAAAGCCTGCTCCACCTCGCTCGTGTGGCCGCGCAAACGCAGGAAGAGGACCAGCACGACCACGAGGGCGACCAGAAGCAGCGCCGACAAACCGAACGCCGCCACGATCAGGTCCACCCTCTCTCTCCTTCCGGTAAAACAAGATAGGTTAACGCTCGGACCCTGCGACCTGGTCCCAAGTACCGGGCGGCTATACTCGATCGAACTGGATCTCACCTCTTTCGACGACCTCCCCCTGGGCGGTGAGTGGACGACCCGCCGCCGGACCATCTCCGACTCCGAGATAGCGCTGTTCTCGGCCGTTTCGGGCGATTTCTCCCCGCTTTCGGTCGACGCGTCGACCGGCTCGGCGCGCCACGCGCCGCCGGCGCTTGTCGTGGCGGTGGCGGCCGGCCTTGCCTCGATGGACATGCCCATCCCGCACGTGGCAGCCTGGGAATGGGCGAACTGGAAGTTCCCGAAGCCAGTGGTGGCGGGGGACACCATCTACGCCCGGTGGACGCTGACCCAGAAGCGCGCGCCGGTGGGCGGAGCCAGGACCTCGATCGCCGTGTGGCGGGTGGATGTACACACAACCGACGGCGCGGTGTGCGCCGAAGGCGACGTTGGCGCGAGCGTGTTCCGGGCGGCATCGCCGGCGCGCCAGCAGACCGAAGCAGGCGCGGCCGCGGCCGCAGCGCCCTCACGCCGGCGCCGAAGGCGCGCTCGGGGCGGGGCGGCCGAGCAGCCGCCGCAAGCCCCTGCTGCTGCGCCACAGCCGGCTGTCCAGGCCGAGCGACCGGCGGGGACGCGGAGGCGACGACGACGCCGCTCGAGCAGCGGGTCGGGAAACGGCAACGGCCTGCTTGCGCAGGCGGAGCCTGGCGCCGCTCCCACACAACCCGCGCTGCCTGAGCCCGAGGGGCGCAGCGAGGCGATGGCCGCGTCGCCTGCGAATCGTGGGAACGCGAACCCGCTCTCGCGGGTGATGAAGAGACTGCGCCGAACCCCATGAATCCCTCTCCCTCGGGGGAGCACAAATTAAGCGCGAGTAACGCGTCCTGACCGCGCCCGGCGCGCAGGGTCAGGGTGAGGGGGATTACTAGATCGGCGGCTCCATCGCTTCGATGTGCTCGATCACCCGTCGAGTCAGCTGGGTGGGAGTTGAAGCGCCGCTCGTGACGCCGACCTTCTTCGCGCCCTTGAACCACTCGGTGTTCAGGTCTTCCATCCGGTCGACCAGGTAGGCCGGTTTCCCGCCGAGCTTCTTCACGACCTCGACCAGACGCAACGAGTTGGAGGATCGCGGACTGCCTACCACGATCACCAGGTCGACGAGCTTGGCGGCTTCAACCGCCGCCTCCTGGCGCTCCTGCGTGGCGCGACAGATCTCGTTGTGCACCTCGGCTTGCGGATAGCGCGCCTTCACGCGTCCGATGAGGTCCTCGGTGTCCCACACCGACAGCGTGGTCTGGCACGTGACGGCGACGCGATCGCCTTGCAGCTCGAGCGCGTCGATGTCGGCCGGGTCCTGCACCAGATGCACCTTGCCCGGCGCCTCGCCGACCACCCCTTCCGGCTCGGGGTGGCCCTTGCGTCCGATGTAGACGACCTCGTAGCCGTTGCGCGCGAGGTCGGCGACGAGCTCGTGCGTGCGCACCACGTCCGAGCACGTGGCGTCGACCGGTTTCAGGCCCAGCTCGACCGCCCGCTGCTTCACCTGCGGCGACACCCCGTGGGCGGTGAAGATCACGGTCCCTTCTTTGATGTGCTCGAGCCCGCGCAGCCGGTCCGGCTGGTCGACCAGCGCGATGCCCTGTTGCTGCAGGTCGTCGGTGGCGTGCGTGTTGTGCACGAGCATGCCGAGCATATGCACGGGGCCTTCCGTCTCCTCGCGCACGCGCTTGGCGATTCGGAACGCATCCACCACGCCGTGGCAGTACCCGCGCGGCGTGATCTTGAGGACTTCCATGGCGGGATCGAGTTTACCGACCCTCACCCGACGCCCCCACCCGGCGCTTCGCGCCGACCTCCCCACTAGTGGGGAGGTGGGGTTAGACCCCAGCGAAAAGGTCGTCCTCTGGGAGCGCCATGCCCGGCTTGCCGCGGGCCAGTTGGTAGTGCTCGGTCCCGAACGCAACCCTGAGGATCTGGTCCTGCATCGTCGCGAACCACGAGTTCGGATCGTTCTGGCTGACATGCGCCTGGAATGCCTGCCTCTTGCGATCGATGAAATCGCTCACGTCGACGGCGGTCGTCACAAGCTCGTCCGGCGTCCCGATGATCTGGCTGCTCGACTGCTGCTGCTGCTGCTTCACGTCCTCGGGTAGCTGGTCCATGAACGCCTGCATCATCGAGCGCGGAATGGCGGCGTAGTAGAGCTTCTTCGGCGTCCAGCTCTCCGAGGCACGGAGCATCTTGTCCAGCGCCGCGTTGGTGACATGGTGGGCCTTGATGTGATCGGGGTGGCCGTAGGTCCCGTCCTCGGGGTACGTGACGATCACCTCGGGCCTTTCCTCGCGAAGGACCTCGATCAGCTTTCCCGCTGCTTCGTCAATAGACGCTTGATGAAACGACGCCGGGTTCTGATTGTCTGAGGTGCCCGCCATGCCGGAATCGCGGTAGCCCAGAAACTCGCCGCGGTTGACGCCGAGGATCCGCGCCGCGTCCTCCAGCTCTTTCTCGCGTATCTCGCCCAGGCGAGGACGCGATGACGCCTCGTCCATGTTGTAGATCTCCCCCACCTCGCCGCGTGTCGCGGTGACGAGCACCACGCGATGGCCGCCCGCACGCGCTTTCAACATCACGCCGCCTGTCGAGATGGCCTCATCGTCGGGATGCGCGTGTACGAGCAGCAGGGTCGCCATCTATCTCAACAATAGGTTGGCCAGCTGCTCGATTCCACCGTGGCCGGGTGGCGAGATGGTCCGCCCATCGGCCGCCTGGATCACCTCGTCCGGCGACCCCCGAACCGCGACCCCCAGGCCTGCCCACGCGATCATCGACGCGTCGTTGCGGCCATCACCAGCCGCGGCGGTCTGCTCACGCGGCACACCGAGGCGCTCAGACAGGAATTTCAGCGCCTCCGACTTGTCGCTGTTGTAGTTCGTGAACTCGAGGTAGTCCGGCGTCGAGGTGGCGACATTGAGCTTGCCCTTCCAGCGAGCTCGCGCCTGCGGCAGCAGCCTCTCCAGATCCGCGGGGTCCGCGACGATCACGAGTTTCGGCGTCGTCGGTCCCATGGCCGTGTCGAGGTCGGGCACCAGGTGGATCGGCATGCCCGCGTGCTCGGAGTACCTGTGGGCCTCGGGCCGGTCGCGCTCGACGATGAGCTCGTCGTCTCGGTACGCGTGTACGTGCAGGTTGCGATCCCGCGCGAATCGGATCACCTCCATGGCCACGTCGTGGGGGATGCCGTGGTCGAGCAGCCTTTCGTTGTCGAGCGTCCGGACCTCGGCCCCCTGGTAGCAGATGATCGGACCGTCCAGGCCAAGCTTCTGCGCCCAGGGCAGCGCGCCCGGAAACGGCCTGCCGGTGGTGGCGATCACGGTGACGCCGCCGCCCTTGATTCGCTCGAGCGCCGTAACGTCACGGGGGTCGAGCTGCAGGCGGGCGTCGAGGATCGTGCCGTCGAGGTCGAGGGCCAGCAGCCGGTAACGAGCTATTGCCGAGCTTCCGGGTTGAGCACGTTCGGCGGACGGCCGCCGCCCCGCACCGCGGTGGCCATGTTGCGCGCGGCCATCGCCGACATCTCCGAGCGGGTGCGCGTGGTCGCGCTGGCGATGTGCGGCGCCAACACCACGTTGTGCAGCGCGACGAGACCGGGATGGACAGCCGGCTCGCGCTCGAAAACGTCGAGGCCCGCGCCGGCGATGCGATGCGTCTTGAGCGCCTCGACCAGCGCGGCCTCGTCGACCACCGGCCCGCGCGAGGTGTTGATCAGGATCGCCGACTGCTTCATCTGGTTGAGCTGCGCCGTGCTGATGAGGTGGTGTGTCTCCTGCGTGAGCGGCACGTGGACCGAGATGAAGTCCGACTCGGCCAGCAGCCTGGGCAGGTCCACACGCGTCGCGCCCAGCTGCTTTTCCACGTCGGGCTGCAGGGGCTGCTGGTCGGAGTAGAGCACCCGCATGTTGAAACCCGTCGCCCGCCGTGCGACACCGCGACCGATGCGCCCGATGCCGATGATGCCGAGCGTCGCGTCGTGCACGTCGTGGCCGAGCATCATGTCGATTTCCCAGCCCTTGAAGTTTCCCTGGCGCACGAAAGTGTCGCCCTGCACGACGCGCCGAGCGGTTGCAATCATCAGCGCGAAGGCAAAGTCGGCCGTCGCCTCATCCAGGACACCAGGGGTGTTGGTGACCCACACGTGGTTGGCGGTGGCGGCGTCGACATCGATGTTGTCGAAGCCCACGGCCACGTTGCTGACGCAGCGCAGGCCCGGTGTCGAAAGCACGATCGAGCGGATCGGATCCTTGAGCTGGCTGACGATTCCGACGCAGCCTTCAGCCGCCTCGCGGATGTTCTGCTCGTCGAGCGGCCTGGTGCTCGGGTAAGTGATGACCTCCGCGACCTCTGCGAGGATGGCCGGACCCGGATCAAGGAAGTGATGCATGAGCAGAACCTTCGGCTTGCCCGGCACGGGCGGCGTGCTCATGGATTCAACCCCAGCTCCTGCGCGACCGGCTTGAGGGCGTCGCGGACGTTCTCTACGTGCTCGTCGAAGGGTATACCCAGCGACTCGGCGCCGGCGATGAGCTCCTCGCGGTGCACGCCGCGCGCGAAAGCCTTGTCCTTCATCTTCTTGCGCACGGTGCTCGGCTCGACGGAACCGAGCGACTTGTCGGGCTTCACCAGCGCGCAGGCGATGATGAAGCCGCACATCTCATCCACCGCGTTGAGCGCCTTGCGGATGTTGGTGTCGCGGGGCACGCTCAGGTAGTCGGCGTGAGAGGCGATGTCGTCGAGGACGTCTTCCGGCCAGCCCTTCTCGCGCAGCATCTGGATGCCGCGCATCGGATGGAGGTCCAGCGTTGGCCCGGTCTCGTAGTCCCAGTCGTGGATGAGCCCGAGCACCGCCCAGCGCTCCTCGTCCTCGCCGTACTTCCGCGCGTACGCGCGCATCGCGGCCTCGACGCTGCGCATGTGCCGGCGCAGCTGCTCGGACTGGGTCATCGAGGTAACGAGCTCCCAGGCCTCGTCGCGCGTGGGGGTGTGGGTCGCCAAATCACATCTCCTTCAGGGCTTCGAGCAGGCGGTCGTGCTGATCACGCGTGCCGATGGTGATGCGAAGCCAGCCCGCGATCGGATCGAGATCGTACCTGCGCACGAGGATGCGGCGCTCGCGCAGCGCGTCGGCCATCGCCGCGCCGTGCTTGCCCGCCGGCGGCTTGACGAAAAGGAAGTTGGCCGCCGACGGCCCCACCTCGAAGCCCTGCTCGCGCAGGCGGTCGCCGAGCCATTCGCGCTCGGAGACGACATGGTCGACGATCTTCTTGTGGTGCGCGTCATCTTCGATCGCGGCCACGGCCGCGGCGATGGCGATGCGGTCGACGTTGTACGAGTCCTTGACCGCCGCGAGCCCTGCGATGAGGTCCGGGTTGCCGAGCGCGTAGCCGATGCGCATGCCCGCCAGCGCGTATGACTTCGACAGGGTCCTGAGCACGAGCATGTTCTGGTAGCGCGGGATGAAGCCCACGCACGACATCGGGGCGAAATCGACGTAAGCCTCGTCCACGACCACGACGCCAGTCGATGCTTCGATCACCTTTTCGACCGCGACCGGTCCGGCCCATGTGCCGGTAGGCGAGTTCGGATTGACGATGAACTTGAGCGGGGCCGGATCGTCGACAAAGTCCTTGGACCAGACCCTCTCGTGGCCTGTGGCGTGCGGCGCGGGCACAGCCTCATGCATGCGGCACAGGGGCTCGAGCAGTGGATAGGTTGGCGTCGGGTACGCAACGCGATCGCCGGCGCCCGCGAACGCACGGAAGCACATCTCGATGAGCTCGTCGCCGCCGTTGCCGAGCGCGACCTGCTCAGGCTGTACATGGTGGTAGGCGGCGATGGCGTGTCGTGCCGGCGCCGCGGTCGGGCTCGGATACAGGCGCAGCTCGTCGTTGGCCGCGTCGCGGATCGCCTGGAGCACTCGCGGCGACGGTGGGAGCGGCGACTCGTTGGTGTTGAGCTTCACCCACCCCTCGCCGTCCGGCGGCTGCTCGCCGGGGAGGTAGGGGTGAAAGTCGCGGAGCGCCTTCTTCAGGAAGCTTTCCTGCACTCGAGAAGAAAGGTCTCCAAAGCGAGCCGCGGGCTGACGTTCTGTTCGAGGTAACCGAGCGTGTCGTAAGAGAGCTCCACCAGCCGGGCCCAGCGACCCTGCTCCTTGCCGCGGGTCGAGAGCATGCGGCGGCGCAGCTCAACCTGCCAGCTGGCGAGCGCAAAAAGCGCCGGGTCCTCGACCTGGCCTTCGCTGCGCCGCCACGCCATCTGCGCCGCGTCGAGCTCCTCGGCCACGTTGAGCGGCACGTCGGCCGGCGCGCCGAACACCTCCTCGAGTCGCCGCGTCCAGTCGCGGTGCAGCTCGATCACGCCTTCGTCGCCGGCCACGCGCATTGCCCAGCCGGGCCGGCCGCGCGCCAGCTCCGCGAGAAGACGCGCCCGTTCGCCCTGCACGCCGTTGCGAGTGAGCAACTCCTCGATGTCCGGCGCGGGCACGGGGTGGAAGAACACACGACGACAGCGCGAGACCACCGTCGGCAGCACGACAAAGGGATTGAGGCTCGACGTCGTGAGGATGATCACGCGGTGCGGATGCGGCTCCTCGAGCGTCTTGAGGAGCACGCCCTGGTCCTGGTCGCGCAGCCTGCCGACGTTCGCCACGACCGCCACGCGCCGCGCGCCGATCGCGGGCTTCAGGTTCAGGAACGCCTGCAGCGACAGCTCGTGGAACTCGGGCGGCTTGTCGGGCAGGAGCCGGATCTCGTTGATCGAGAGCGGCTTGATGCGGTCGTCTTCCCAGTAGTCGGGATTTCGCCCCAGCGGCGCCTCCGGCAGCAAGGCGGCGGCGAGAGCACGTGCCGCGGTTGACTTGCCGAGCCCAGCCTCTCCGACGAACAGGTACGCATGCGCCAGCCGGCCGCCGGCGAGCTCGGCCCGCAGCTGCGCCAGGGCCTGCGTGTGCCCGACGACGACTGCAAAGGGGTCAGACATCCTGAAAAGTATCCGTCGATAAGCTGAGCCGGTGAATCTCGCCGGCCGGACCATCCTCGTCACCGGCGGCACCAGCGGCACCGGGCTCGCGGTCGCGAAGGCGGCGCACCGTCTGGGAGCCGACGTGCTGATCGGCTCCCGCAGCCAAACCAGTTACGCGGAAGCAGTCGCGCCCATGGGTGGCGAGCGCGTGGCTCCGTTCATCGCCAACTTCGCCGACCCGGACTCGCTGGAGGCCGCGCTGGGCAGGCTCGAGATGGCTCTGAACCGGCCCACCGATATCGTGCATTGCGCTGCCGGCGGCCTCGAACCGCTGCTTCGCCCGCTGCTGCGCGCCACCGCGGCGCTTCGCCGCACCGAGCCAGGGCCTCAGCGCGACGCTGCCATCGCCCGCCAACGCGACGAGCTGGATCGCCTGGTGCACCGTAACGCCACGAGCGCTTTCGAGGTGAACCACGAGGGCCCGCGATGGCTCTTCGAGCGGCTCGTGCCGATGCTGCGCGATGGCGGCCGCATCATCGTCTACTCGAGCCTGTGGTCGGAGGGCGTCCGCCGCGGGGACTGTCCTGCGTTCTACTGGTCGGTGGCCGAGAGCAAGACCCAGTTCGAGGAGTGGCTCGACGAGGCCGCCCACCAGTGGGGTTCGCGATTCAGCGCGGCGGTCCTCATCGGCCACCTGATCTCGGACACGAGCATGGGCAAGCTCATCGATCGCAACATGGTTCAGTTCATGGCTCCGGAGGATGTGCCGCCGTTCAGGGCGGGCTACATCACGTCCGATCAGGCGGCCGAAGCCACGATCGACGTTCTGACGCGACCGATTGAGCCGGGCGCCCTGCGCCGCTTCTACCTGGCCGGATCGGCAAAGTTGACGACGACGCTCGACACCGCGCTCATGGCAGTCGTTGGGCGGATGCCGTTGTAGTCGATCGGGCGGCTGCCTCGCGCTGCCGCTCCAGCCGCTGCGCGCGACCCTGAAGCCACACCTCGCGGATCCGCTGTAGGGCGGTGAGATTCGTGAGCCCCGCCAGCAAGAAGACGACCGCGTACAGAACCCAGCCGCCGAGGATCAGCCCGATGACCATCACCACGATGCGCTCGGGCCGGGCGAAGATGCCGGTCTCGCACGTGAAGCCCAGGCTCTGCGCGCGGGCTCGCACATAGCTCACGAGGAACGATCCCGCCAGCGCCGCGACGGTCGCCAGGATGAGCCACCGCTGCAGCGCGCCGCCGCCCGCGCCGGCGAAGTAGGCGGCAAGACCGAGGTAGATGGCGCCTTCCGAGTAGCGGTCGAGGGTCGAGTCGAGAAACGCGCCATATGGGTAGGCGCTGTGCGTGGACCTCGCGAGCGCACCGTCGAGGATGTCGAACGTGCCGGCAAACGCCAGCACGACGCCGGCCCAGCGCAGCTCCCCGAACGCGGCGAGAACCGCGGCGAGGAACGTGAACAACGTGCCCACGACGGTGATCTGGTTGGGCGTCACGGGCAGGCGACCGAGCGCCGACATCAATCGCTCGGCGTGACGGCGGACCCAGGCCTCAAACCGCGTCGTGAACATGGCTCTCCACCAGACCTCGCGCGGCCGCGCGCGCCTCTTCGTACACCTCGACCACCTGCGAGGCGACCGACGACCACGAGTACCGCTGGGCCTTCTCGTTTCCAGCCGCGCCCATGCGCCGCCGCAGCTCGGGGTCGCGGGCCAGGATGACCAGCGCCGCGCCCAGCTCGGCCCAGCTCTTGGGCCGCACGGTGAGGCTGTCCTTCCCAGGCTCGAGCACCGACATGTAACCCGGAACCTCCGTGGCGACGACGGGCAGCGCGCAGGCCATCGCCTCGAGCAGCACGATGCCGAAGCTCTCGCTGCCAGTCGCCGGCGCGCAGAAGATGTCGGCGCTGTCGTAGTAGCGGGGCAGGACAAAGTCGGGCACGAAACCGGCCATCACCACGTCCGGCAGCCGGTGCCGCGAGATGAACGACTCCGCGCTGCCGCGAAGCGGTCCGTCGCCGACGATGATCAAGCGCGCATTGGTCACACGTGACCGCATGAGCTCGTATGCCCGCAGAAGATCGCCGAGGCCCTTGCGCTTCTCGAGGCGTCCGACGAAAAGGATGTTGACCTTGTCGTCGCGCAGATGCCGGATTGGCGACAGCCCGGGCCGGTACACCGACGTGTCGATGCCATTGGGGATGATTCGCAGCGGAAAGTCCGGGAAGTAACGACTGAAGAAGGTGCGTGCGGGCTCGCTCACCGCGATGCCTCGATGCAGCCTTTCGAGGTAAGGCCTCAGCGTCGAGAGGCGAAGCAATGTCATCGGCTTCGCCGGCATCAATGGCTCGTGGAAGTGCAGCACGTCGAAACGCTCGCGCTGGACGATGGACTGGACCTGGTTGGCAAGGCGAAAGCTCAGCGTGATGCGGGCCACCGAGTCGTTGACCGGGATCGCGATCGGGGTGCCGATCCGATGGAAGATCGTGCCGTCCGAGTCCGCGTGCCTGCGGCTTGACGGCGCAAAGATCTGCGTCGGGTGGCCGATGTGGGCAAGCGCCTTCGCCAGGTACCGCACGTGGTCGGTGACGCCGCCGGGCGAAGCGAAGTCATAAGGCGATACGAGCCCGACCTTCATGAGCACACTCCGAGGGCGCCGGTTATGGGCCTCCCTCCCAGATCCGGTGTGGGACGTGCCACTGCTCCGGATGGCGGCGGATGAACTCCTCGATCTGCCGCAGCAGCTGCTGGGTTACGCGCAGCTCGTCCGCATCGTCGTCGCCGCTTCTCTCGGCGATGATCAGGGGCATCCCCTCCACCTTGTAGGAGTCGTCGGGCAGCCGGTAGACGCACACCGGCAGAAGCGGCGTCCCCATCCGCAAGGCGAGCGCCGTGGGTCCGGTGGGGATGGGAGCAGGCCGGCCGAAGAACGGCATCACCCGGCCGGTGCCGGTGATGTCGCGGTCGATCGCCGTTATCACCAGCTCGTTGTCCCTGAGCGCCTGGGTCACCTTGCGCAGGCCCGCCAGGTCGAGAGGCAGAACGCTGATGCCCAGCCGCGCTCGGGTGTCGCGGTACCACTCGAACAGCGGCCGCGGCTCCAGCTCCTCGGCGAAGAACGTGACCGGAGCCAGGGTCGCCGACCAGATCGCGGCCGTCACCTCGTACGAGCCCATGTGGCACGAGACGACCATGATTCCCTTTCCGATCGCCCGGGCCTGCTCGAGATATTCCCAGCCCTCCACATGCATCAGGGGCCGCATCTCGACCACGCGCGTGCGCGGCAGCATCATCAGGTCGGCGTACGCCTTGGCGTGGTTCCGAAAGTTGAGCCACGAAAGCCTGCGAATCTCGGCGGGGCTCGCCTCCGGGCACGCAATCTTCAGGTTGTACTCGAGTCGGGGCCGGGCGAGCGGCGAGAACCACCACGAGAACCGCGCCGCCAACACCGCAAGCGCGTAGGCCCAGGCGCGAGGCAGCCTCTCGATGATCGACTGCACGATCTTGAACCCGCGCCATCCCCATTCCTGCATCCCTCAGTTCTTGAATATTGGCCTGAACGCGTACCACTGGTCGGGCCTCGCTCGGATGTACGACTCCCGGCCACTCGGGCGCCTTCTCGACGACGATGTGGTAGCGGCCCGGACTCGTGGCATACGTGTGCACGATCAGAACTGGCGCGCCTGTTTTGAGGGCGAACGCGGCCGCCCCCGCCGGCACGACGGCGCGGCGGCCGAAGAATCGAACCTCCACTCCCGGGCCTTGCTCCAGATCGCACACGAGGGCCACGAACCGGTTCGCGCCCAAAGCCTCTCTGATCTGGCGTACGGCCGACCTGCCGAGCGTGATCACGCTGAGCCCAAAGCGATTTCGGTTGCGGACGATCGCGTCGTCCAGCGAGCCTGGGAAACGTTCGGCCACGGCGACCATGTCGTAGCCGGCCGCGGCGCCGAACGCGGCCGCCATGTCCCATGAACCCATGTGTGGCAGCGCGAGGATTACACCTCGTCCTTTGTCGATCGCTTCGTCCAGGAGGGATAGGTGCTCGACCGCGACTCGGTCCAGCACCTCTTCCTTGCTGAGGTCGCCGAGCAGCACGAAATCGGTGAGCATGCGGCCGTAGTTCTGGAATGCCCGCCTGGCGACGCGCGCAACCTCTGGGTCGGACGGCTCGCGATCGAGGACCGCCGCGTAGTTGACGAGCGCCGCCCGCCGCTGGGCGCGGCTGAGCCAGAACCATGCGGCGCCGCCCGGCGTGGAAGCCGCGTAGCGCAGCCCCGCCGGAACAGCCCGCAGTATCCGCGCTCCGGCGGAGTAACTAGCGGCGAGCAGCTGCGGCCGCCGGCTTGCTCCTCGCGGTGCGGCGGACGCGGCCGTTCTCGGAGGCCTTACCACCATCGATGAACTCCTCCACAAAGACTCGCGCCTCGGCGTCGCTGTACTGCACCGGGGGGGATTTCATGAAGTACGAGCTGGGGCCTTCGAGGGCGCCACCGATGCCGCGGTCCAGCGCGAGCTTGCAGCAGCGCACGGCGTCGATGACGATGCCCGCCGAGTTCGGCGAGTCGTGCACCTCGAGCTTGAGCTCGACGTTGAGCGGCACGTCGCCGAAGCTGCGCCCTTCGAGCCGGATGAACGCCCACTTGCGGTCGTGCAGCCAGGGCACGTAGTCGGATGGTCCGATGTGCACGTTGTCTTTGCCGATGTCGTAGTCGAGTTGCGACGTGACAGAGCGCGTCTTGCTGATCTTCTTGGACATCAGCCGGTCGCGCTCGAGCATGTTGAGGAAGTCGGTATTGCCGCCGAAGTTGAGCTGGTACGTGCGCTCGAGCTTGACTCCGCGCTCGCGAAAGAGCCTCGTCAAAACGCGGTGCACGATGGTGGCGCCGACCTGCGACTTGATGTCGTCGCCGATGATCGGCAGCTTCTTCTCCTCGAAGCGCTGCTGCCAGTAGGGCTCGCGCGCGATGAAGACAGGAATGCAGTTCACGAACGCAACGCCGGCCTGCAGCGCCTGCTCGACGTACCACTTGGTGGCCTCCTCGGATCCGACGGGGAGGTAGCTCACCAGCACGTCCGCCTGCGACTTCTTCAGGATGCCGACGACGTCCGACGTCGGGCCGGGCGCCTTCTCGACCAGGTCGGCCACGTACTTGCCGATGCCGTCGTGTGTCATCCCGCGGTCGACCTTCACGCCGAGCCTGGGCACGTCGCTGAACTTCACGGTGTTGTTCGGCGCCGTGAAGATCGCCTCCGAGAGATCCTTGCCCACCTTGTTCTTGTCGATGTCGAACGCCGCGACGAACTCGATGTCGCGTACGTGATAGCCGCCGAGATTCACATGCATCAGGCCTGGAACGAAATCCTTGGTCGACGCATCGCGGTAGTAGTGCACGCCCTGCACGAAAGAGGACGCGCAGTTCCCGGCCCCCACGATCGCGACTCGGACCTTTCCGTTCCGATGGCCGTTCTTTCGGCCGTTTCTCATGCCCCAACCTCCTTACTGGCTTTCATTTTTTGCGTGACTCCGATGAGCTCGTCCAGCAGTTCGCGGGCGCGAGCCATGCCTTCCACGTCGAGAGAGCAGTAGACCTGCCGCCCGTCGCGGCGGGTCCGGACGACACCGCCGACCCTCAGCATCCGCAGGTGCCACGAGATGCGGGGCTGGCTCATGCGGAGGTGGACGGCGAGGTCGTTGACGTTCTCCTCGCCCACCTCGCCGAGCCGCTCGAGGATCCTCAGCCTGGTCACGTTGGCCAGGGCCAGGAAGTGGTCGCTCAGCTCGTGTCGCTCATCCCGCTGTCCAAGTGGAAACATAAAGCTTGCTTTATAGGATAAGACATAAAGACTTCTTTATGTGCCTAGGGTTTCGCGCTCAGCAGTTGTTCTGGAGGAAAACCGTGAGCTTGGCCTGATTGGATTGAGAGGTGGTTGCACACGTCGTCGTGTCGACGAGGGCGAGAGTCAGGATGGCCGCGTAAGGAACGTTTGGCGTGCACGGGAGGCCGCCGGCTGACATCGTGATGACGCCACCTTTGACGGTCACGGTCCAGTTCAGGGGCGGGCTTGACGGAACGGGATAGCACCCTGTCAGCCGATCGCAGTACTGGGCGTACGCGTCGATAACCAGCTTAGGTGCGACAGTCGGGTGCCCGCCCGAGTACGTCCAGCGGGTCACGCACTGAGGCGGATTACCAGCGTTGATGCAGCCAGGGCCTGCCGTCAGCGTCGCGGGGCCATAGATATTCCAGTTGGCG
>VBIA01000111.1 GCA_005879985.1 Chloroflexota bacterium
GCCAGCCGCCGGCGATCTCGTCCTGGCGCAGCTCGCGGTGGTCAGCGTCTGTGATCTCGGTCGGCGTGCCCAGGATGCGCACCTTGCACTTGCCGCACGTGCCACGACCGCCGCACGTGGAGTCGATGGGCAGGCCGATCCAGTGCGCGGCGCTGAACACGGTGGTGCCGGGAGGTACCCTCGTCGACCGGTCGAAGGGCAGGTAGGTGACCTCCAGCTTGCGCTGGATCACGGCGTTGGTCCCGCCTTCGCCGACATCTCGGCCTGCTCGGCGCGATGGGCCTTGATCCATTTCATCGCGTACTCGTCGTGCCCGAGCAGCAGGTCCGACGCGAGCACCCCACGCCGCACCTCCGGGATCAGCGGGTTCGTGATCGCGCATGTGAGGCCGGCGTACATCGCGACCGGCAGAAACGCCGCGTTGACCGTTGGACGGTCGGGCAGGCCGAACGACACGTTGGATGCGCCGCACGTCGTGTTGTTGCCGAGCTCGTCGCGAATGAGCCGCATGGTCGCGAGCGTGATCTGGCCCGCCTGCGGGTCCGCCGCGACTGTCATCGCGATGGGGTCGATGATCACGTCGTGCTGCGGGATCCCGTAGTCCGCCGCCCGCTCGATGATCCTGCGCGCAAGCGCGAGGCGTTCCTCAGGGACCATCGAGATGCCCGTCTCGTCGTTGGCCATGCCGATGACCGCGGCGCCGTGCTTCTTGACCAGCGGCAGGATGCGCTCCATGCGCTCTTCCTCTGCGGTCACGGAGTTCACGAGCGCCTTGCCTTGGTAGGCAGACAGCCCGGCCTCGAGGGCCTCGACCACGGAGGAGTCGATGCATACCGGGGCGTCGGTCACCTCGCACACGGCCTTGATCGCCGCGACCAGCAGCGCGGGCTCGTCGGCCATCGGGACGCCGGCGTTGATGTCGAGCATGTGCGCGCCGGCGCCGACCTGCGCGATGGCATCGGCGCGCACGCGGTCCATGCGGCCTTCCTTCATCTCGGCGGCGAGCACCTTGCGACCGGTGGGGTTGATGCGCTCACCGATGATCACGAAGGGCCGGTCGATGGAGACGACGACCTCGCGCGAGCGCGAGGAGAGAACCGTGTGCACTAACCCTTCCTGAGGGTCTCGTCGATTTTCATCACGGCCTGCTCGAGCGCCTGTGCGCCCTGTGATTGCCCGCTGCGGTCGCCGACCAGGTGCTTGGCCATCCGCGTTGCCATTGACGCGTCGGGCGCGTAGCTGTCGGCGCCGACGTGCTTCGCGTATTCCTCGGTGACCGGCGCGCCGCCGACCGCGACGTGCACCTTGTCCCGCAGGCCCGCCTTCTGCAGCGCTTCGATGTTCGCCTTGAACATCGGCATGGTCGTGGTGAGGAACGCGGAGAAGCCGACGATGTCGGGCTCGTGAGTCTTGACCGCGTCGACAAACTTTTCGGGCGGCGTGTTGACCCCAAGGTCGAAGACCTCGAATCCGGCGCCCTCGAGCATGATCACGCAGAGGTTCTTGCCGATGTCGTGGATGTCGCCCTTCACGGTGCCGATGACGTAGCGCCCGACAGGTTTGGCTCCGGTCTCCGCGATCAACGGTCGCAGGATGACAAGGGCACCCTGCATGGCCCGGGCGGCGATCAGCATCTCGGGGACGAAGAAGTCGCCCTTCTCGAAGCGACGCCCCACCTCCTCGAGCGACGGGATCAGGGCCTTGAAGAGGATGTCCATGGGGTCCATGTGGAGGGCCAGCGCCTCTTCTGTCAGGGCCTTGACCTCGGGCGCGTGTCCATTGAGGGTGTGCTCGAAAAGCTCCGCGCGGATCTCCTCTTCGCGGCTCATGGCGGACCTCCAGGCGGTGTCAGAGCAGCTTGTTGTTGCGCATCGCCCAACAGATGCTCAGAGCCCAACAGCAGTCTACATCCTCCGTATAGTGTTGCGCTATGAGCAACGGTGTCGAGGTGGGCCGGGACGGCGCCCTCATCCGCTCCGTGGACCGCGCGGTGGCGATCCTCGACGTGCTTGCGGTCGGAGGCTGGAAGGCTGGGGCCGAGGTGGCGCGCGAGCTCGGCGTCCACCGCTCGACCGCGCTGCGGCTGCTGGCCACGCTCGGACGCCACGGCCTGGTCGAGCGCGACCGGCGAACCGCCAAATACCGGCTGGGCGGCCGCCTGGTGCAGCTGGCCAGCGCGGTTCGCGGTGAGGCGGACCTGAGGCTCGCGGCGCGGCCGGTCTGCGAAGCGCTCGCCCGCACCGTCAGCGAGACGGTCACGCTCGACGTGCTCGACGGCGATGAGATCGTGCCCGTCGAGCAGGCCTTGGGCTCGACCTCGGTGGTCAGCGTCAACTGGCTCGGCACGCGCTCGCCTGCGCACTGCGCGGCGAGCGGCAAGGTCATCCTTGCCTTCGGCCCGGAGGCGATCCGCTCGCGATTCCTGACGAGGCCGCTGGAACGGCGCACATCGCGCACCATCGTCGACCGCGCGCAGCTGGAATCGCAGCTCGACGCGGCCCTCGCAGCCGGCTACGCGCACACCACAGAAGAGCTCGAGGTCGGGCTGAGCGCCATCGCCGCGCCGGTGCGCGCGCCCGGCGGCGACGTTGTCGCGGCGCTCGACGTCAGCGGCCCGGCCCACCGCTTCGGCGACGAGTCACTGCGTGAGCTGGTCGCGCGCACGCGCGAGGCCGCCGACGACCTTTCGCGGCGGCTCGGCTACCGGCCCCAGGCCAGGGCCCGGGACGTCCCCAAGACTTAACCGATCTTTCCCCCGGGCGCCCTCATGCTTTCTTGCACCACGGCCGGGGCTGGCGCAATATAGCGCTGCCCCGCGGGGCGCCCTTCCTGCAGCCATTCGTCACTGGGGAGAGTTGAACGCATGAACTGGCATCGGTTCCATCGTTTGGGGCGGAATGGATGCGCTTGTCGCGGCCGCCAAGGCCGAGGGCAAGCTGACGGTCATCGCGCTGCCGCCCGACTGGGCGAACTACGGCGCCATCATCACTGGCTTCAAGGCCAAGTACGGAATCGACATCACCTCGCTCAACCCGAACGGCAGCAGCCAGGACGAGGTCAACGCGTTCGACGGCACCAGCCGCGCGCCTGATGTGGTCGACGTCGGCCAGGCCGTGGCGCTGGCCAACACCGCCAAGTTCGCGCCATACCAGGTGAAGGAGTGGAGCGACATCCCGAACGGCGCCAAAGAGTCGACGGGCCTCTGGTTCAACGACTACGGCGGCTACATGGGCATCGGGTACGACTCGAGCAAGGTCACCGTCACCTCGGTCCAGGACCTGCTTGGCCCAGCGTTCAAGAGCAAGGTCGCGCTCGCCGGTGACCCGACCAAGTCGAACCAGGGCCTGAACGGCGTCATCATGGCCTCGGTCGCGAACGGCGGATCGCTGGATGACGTCAGCAAGGGCGTCGACTTCTTCAAACAGCTCAAGCAGAAGGGCAACTACGTGCCGGTGGTCGGTACCGCCGCCACGGTCAAGTCGGGCCAGACCCCCGTGCTGTTCGAGTGGGACTACCTGTCCGCGTCGCACGGCAAGGACGTGCCGACGTGGAAGATCTTCGTGCCGAGCAACGCCATCATCGGCGGCTACTACAGCCAGGCGATCAACAAGCAGGCTCCGCACCCCGCCGCCGCGCGGCTCTGGGAGGAGTACCTCTACTCGAACGAGGGCCAGAACCTCTGGCTGAAAGGCGGCGCGCGTCCTGTCCGCCAGGCGGCCATGACCTCCGCAGGGACCGTAGACACAGCCGCTGCCGCGGCGCTGCCAGCCGTCCCCGGCACGCCTCAGGTGCCGAGCGGTGACCAGACGTCCAAAGCCAGCCAGTACGTCGTCGCCAACTGGTCGCAGGCCGTCGCTTGACGGCAGCCGGTAACCCGGCATTCAACGCCGCCGCTCGCCCCCTCGGAGGCGGGCGGCGGCTCCCCCTCACCTGGCTCGGGGTCGTCCCGTTTTTCATCTACGTAGGCATCTTCCTGCTGCTCCCGACCACGATCATCGTGGCCGGCTCGCTGGTCGGTCCCGACGGGAGCATCTCGCTCTCGAACTTCGATGGGATCAACAGGCCGTTCATGTTCAAGTCGTTCGTCAACAGCATCGAGATCTCGACGATCAGCGCCGTGCTGGGCGCGATCTTTGGTGCGCTTCTCGCTTACGCAGTTGCGACGGGTGATCCCAAGGGATTCCTGAGGCGGTCCGTGATGTCCGCCGCCGGTGTCGTCGCGCAGTTCGGCGGCGTCACGCTCACGTTCGCCTTCGTCGCGACCATCGGCACCGAAGGCATCGTGTACCTGTGGCTGCAGCAGCACGGGATCGAGATGTACCCCAACGGCGTCTGGTTCTTCGACCTGCCGGGCCTGACGCTGATCTACCTCTACTTCCAGATCCCGCTCATGGTGCTGGTGTTCATCCCGGCACTGGATGGCATCCGGCCGCAATGGCGCGAAGCAACGGAGAGCCTCGGTGGCAGTGGGTGGCACTACTGGCGCTATGTCGCCGGTCCGCTGCTGTTTCCGTCATTCCTCGGCTGCACCTTGCTGCTGTTCGCGAACGCGTTCTCCGCCTACGCCACCGCCGCCGCGCTGCTGACGCAGGGCGGGGTGATATTGCCGCTGCAGGTGCAGGCCCTCCTCACCAGCGAGACCGGTTCGAGCTCCCCCGGGCTGGCCAAGGCGCTCGCGCTGGCCATGGTCGCGGTCGTGCTGGTCGTGATGAGCCTGTACGCGCTGCTCCAGCGCCGCACCTCCCAGTGGTTGAGGTGAAGCTGCGATGACCCGCTCGCGCCGCATCAGGCTCCAGGCCTTGCGCTTCGTGATCTTCGCGCTGGCCGCAGCGTTCTTCCTCGTCCCGATCGGCGCGATGTTCGAGTTCTCGACCCGCGGCATCGGCATTAACTCAGCGCGAACGTTTTCGGCGTGGGCCGCGATCCCGAGCACGCCCGAGCTTGCGACCGCGATCACCGTATCCCTGGAGCTCGCGTTGATCACGTCGCTTTTGATGCTTGGCCTGCTGCTCCCGACCATGGTGTGGGTGCGGTTGCGCCTGCCTCGCCTCAACCGCATCGTCGAGTTCATCTGCCTGATGCCGCTCACCGTTCCCGCGATCGCGCTCGTAGTGGGCATCAAACCGCTGTACATCTGGATCAGCCTCAACTTCACCGACTCGATCCTCGCGCTTTCATTCGCGTACCTCATCCTCGTGCTGCCGTACGCATACCGCTCGCTCGACGCGGGGCTCGCCGCCATCGACCTCAAGATCCTCACAGAGGCGGCGCGCAGCCTCGGCGCGGGGTGGGGCACGGTGATGCTGCGCGTGGTGGTGCCGAACATGCCCACGGCGATTCTGAACGCGAGCCTGCTTTCGGCCTCGCTCGTGCTCGGCGAGTACACGTTCGCAAACCTGCTCAACTACGAGAACCTGCAGGTGGCCATCCAGTACGTGTCGCTGGTGAGCGCGGGCACGTCGATCGCGGTGGCCGTCGCCTCGCTGCTGTTCGCGTTTGTGCTCTTGATGATCCTGTCGTTTGCGGGCGGGCGTCTGCAGGTGCGCTCCCCCGGACAGCGGGCTTAGATGGGAACCATCACTCGGGCCGCAGCCACCGGTGTCGAGGTTCGCCTCGAGCACCTGCGCCGTGTGTTTGCCGGCGTCGTGGCGCTCGACGAGTTGTCGCTCACGCTCGCCCCGGGTGAGCTGGTGGCTCTGCTGGGCCCGTCGGGCTGCGGCAAGACCACCGCGCTCAGGCTGGTCGCGGGCCTCGACGAGGTAACGAGCGGCAAGGTCCTTTTTGGCGGCACCGACGTCACGACCCTCGGCGCCAACAGGCGCGACGTCGGCATGGTTTTCCAGGCCTACTCGCTCTTCCCGCACATGACCGCGAGACAGAACGTGGCGTTCGGCCTGCAGATGCGCCGCGTCGACGAACAGGAGCGCAAGCGCCGCGCAGACGCGATGCTCGAGCTCGTCGGCCTTTCCGGGTTTGCGGACCGCTACGCGCACCAGCTTTCCGGTGGCCAGCAGCAGCGCGTCGCCCTGGCGCGCGCGCTCGCGATCCAGCCCAAGGTCCTCTTGCTCGACGAGCCCCTGTCGGCGCTCGACGCCAAGGTCCGCGGTCGCCTGCGCGATGAGATCCGGCGCGTGCAGCTCGAGGTCGGCATCACGACGCTGTTCGTCACGCACGACCAGGAGGAGGCGCTGGCCATCGCCGACCGCGTCGGCGTGATGAACAAGGGACGGCTGGAGCAGCTGGGCCCGCCGACGACCATTTACACGCGACCGGCGACGCCGTTCGTCGCCGAGTTCGTAGGTCTGACCAACCGGATTGAAGGCGACGTCAAGGGCGGCGAGGTGATCGTCCGCGGCACGCGGCTGCCGCTGGTGAGACCCGACACTCCGGACGGGCAGGCCGTGGCCCTGGTTCGCCCCGAGGCCGTGTCTCTCGGGTCGGACGGCGACGCGGGCGGCGACGCGGGCGGCGGGCCGCTGGTGGGCACAGTCATCGCGGTGGCTTTCCTCGGTGCGACCAGCAGGGTCACCGTCGACCTCGGCGATGTGATCGTGCTGGCGCAGATGCCGACGTCGCAGGCGTCGGCGCACCCGGCAGGCTCACGTGTGCGCCTGACTCTGCGCCCCGACCCCGTCCTGATCGCGAGGGACGAGACAGCCGCGGCCGAAGCCTGACCCTTTGCTGACCGTCCACGAGCGGATCGTGTCCGGTCCAGTGCTGCGCGCGGGGTCTTCGTCTTCGTATCGATCGCTGGTCACTACTGAAGGCGAACGCCATTCGCTGCGCACCGAGCTAACCGGCCCGACAGGCCACGACGTTCGGGCGCGGGGCAACGCGCTGCTTGCGATCGGGCACATGACGGACCTGCACGTGACCGACGTCGAGTCGCCCGCGCGATTCGAGTTCTTGAATCGCTTCGCCGGCGACGCGCGGTTCCGCGAGCTGCTTACGATGCAGCGGCCGCAGGAGGCGCTCAACTCCCACGCGATCGCGGCAATGGTGCGGGCTATGAACGCGATCGAGGCGGCGCCAGTCAGCGGCAGCCCGCTCGAGCTCCTGGTCATGACCGGTGACGCGATCGACAACGCGCAGGCCAATGAGTTCGCCATTTACATGGCCTTGTTCGAAGGCGGCATGGTGACCCCGGCTTCGGGCGGGCTCGAGATCGAGTCGGTGCAATCGCCTGGCTGGCCCGACGACATCTTCTGGAAGCCGGAGGGCAGCGGTTCCGCTCCTGACCAGTTCCGCATCGCGTACGGCTTTCCGCTTGTGCCGGGTCTGCTCGACCGGGCGATGAGGCCGTTCGAGTCGCAGGGCTTGCGAATGCCGTGGATCGGAGGCCACGGCAACCACGAGGAGCTGTGCCAGGGCGTTGGCATCGTGACTCCGGAGCTGGCGCGCGCGATGGTCGCGGGGCGCAAGCCCATCGGCGTCCCCGAGGGCCTTGACGCGGCGACAGCGCTGGAGACCTTCGTCATACGACCTCATCACTTCATGTCCGGCGCGACCGTGGCGGTGACGGCTGACCCCAACCGCAGGCCGCTCGACATCGGTGCGTTCGTCGAAGCGCATTTCCGGCCGGGCGCAAGGCCCTACGGTCACGGCTTCACAGCGGCCAACCGCCGCGACCGCGCCGCGTACTACGTGCACGACACCAGCTCCGTCCGGCTCATAGTCCTCGACACGTCGTGCCGCGCAGGCGGCGCGGACGGGTGCATCAACCGCGAGCAGCTCGCGTGGCTCGAGGAGAGGCTGGTCGAGGTACACGCCATCTACACGGACCGCGGCGGAGAGACGGTGCGCACGTCGAACACGAACCGTCTCGTCGTCATCGCGTCGCACCACCCGCTGTTCACGCTGCGCAACGATCGCGCGGCGGGCGCGGCCCAGGCCGATGAGGTGCTGCGGCTGCTGCACCGGTTTGCCAACGTGGTCCTGTGCCTGAACGGGCATGTCCACATGAACCTCGTGCAGCCGCACGCCAACCGCGAGGGCTCGTCGGTCGGTTTCTGGGAGGTGACCACCGGCTCGATGGTCGACTGGCCAGGCCAGGGGAGGGTCGTGGAGATCTTCGACGCGGGCGCGGGCCGCCTGGCGATCGCCTGCACCATGGTCGACCACGACGGCCCGGCGGATCCCGGGCCGGCGCTCTCGCCTCAGGAGATGGCGGGGCTGCACCGGCAGCTGGCGCTCAACGACCCGATCGCGGGGGCCGTGACCACGCGGGCGGGAACGTCGGCCGACCGCAACGTCATCCTCACGCTGCCCGCGCCATACCCGCTGCGTGCCTAAGCGTCGCGCGTTGCGCCACGCGCGACAGGGGCGTATAGTGCGACAGCAGAGGGTATGATCGCCGGCCCGCCCGCCAAGCCGTCACGCCTGCGGCTGGACTCCGCCTCCAGGGAGGCGCTGAGGCGGTTCTTGTCCCACCCTCGTTACGAGGTCCTGCCCTCCGAAGAGGCGGGGGACCTGGTCCTGCGCAACGTCCCGACCGAGGTCACCATCACGGTCACCTCGTCGCCGCGGCGCGGGATCGAGGCGACACTGGCGCTCGCCGAGAAACTGGCCGCCGGTGGCTACGCCGTGGTGCCGCACCTGGCCGCGCGGCTGGTGCGCGACGAATCGCACCTCAAGGAGATCCTCGCGAGGCTCGACGCCATCGGCGGCCGGGTCTTCGTCGTGGCCGGCGACTCGCAGGAGGCCGCCGGCGAGTTCCCCGACTCGATCTCGTTGCTCGACGCGATCGCCGGCCATGCGCCCGCGATGAAAGAGATCGGCGTGACCGGCTACCCGGAACGCCATGGCTTCATCGACGACGACCTCACGATCCAGGCGATGTGGGACAAGCGCCGCCAGGCGACCTACATCGTCAGCAACCTCTGCTTCGACGTGCGCGTCGTGAAGAATTGGGTCGCGCGCGTGCGCAAGCGCCGGGTGCCGCTGCCGATCTTCATCGGCATGGCGGGAGTTGCGGATCCGGCCAAGCTGCTGCGCGTGTCAACGCGCATCGGGATCGCCGACTCGGCACGGTTCCTGCGCGGCCATACGAACTGGCTCATGCGCATGATCCAGCCGGGCGGTTACGCTCCTGAGCGCTTCGCGACGGGTTTGATGCCGGAGCTGGCGCGACCGGACATGAAGGTGGCCGGCATCCACGTTTTCACGTTCAACGAGATCGAGCCCACGGAGCAGTGGCGGCAGCAGATGCTGGCGAGATTGCGTTAGACAGGTAGGAGGGAGTGGTGTGGCCGTGACGTTTCCGAACGACCTGGAGATCGCCCGTCGGGCGAAGCTGCTGCCGATGCCCGAGATCGCCGCGATGATGGGCATCGGACCGCACCTGCTCGAGCCGTACGGGCACGACGTCGCGAAGATCAAGCTCGAGGCGATCGACGAGCTCGCCGGCCGGCCGAAGGCCAGGTACGTGGTGGTCTCGGCGATCACGCCTACGCCGCTCGGCGAGGGCAAGACGACGACGACGGTCGGTCTTGGCCAGGCGCTGTCACACATCGGCCGCCCGGCGACTGTCGCCATCCGCCAGCCGTCGATGGGCCCGACGTTCGGCATCAAGGGCGGCGCCGCGGGCGGCGGCTACAGCCAGGTCGTGCCCATGGAGCGGCTGAACCTGCACCTCACCGGCGACATGCACGCCATCACCGCGGCGCACAACCTGCTCGCGGCCATGATCGACAACCAGATCCACCACCACGAGACGCTCGTGGACCGCGACAGCGTCACGTGGCGGCGCGTGCTGGACGTCAGCGACCGCGTGCTGCGCAACGTGATCGTGGGGCTGGGCACGCGCGAGGACGGCGTCATCCGCTCAACCGGGTTCGACATCACCGCCGCGTCCGAGGTCATGACCGTGCTTGCGCTGTCGACGTCTTTGAAGGACATGCGCGCGAGGCTGGGCCGCATCGTCATCGGCAACACAACCATCGGCAAGCCGATCACCGCCGAGGACATCTTCGCCGCCGGCTCGATGACCGTGATCATGCGCGACGCCATCAAGCCCAACCTCCTGCAGACGCTCGAGAACACGCCGGTGCTGGTTCACGCGGGGCCGTTCGGCAACATCGCGACCGGCAACTCGTCGGTCATCGCCGACCTCATCGGCATCCGCTGCGGCGATTTCCTCGTGACGGAGGCGGGGTTCGGCGCGGACATGGGCGCCGAACGGTTTTTCAACATCAAGTGCCGGGCCTCTGGGCTGGCGCCGGATGCAGCGGTGGTCGTGGCGACGGTGCGCGCGCTGAAGGTGCACTCGGGCCGCTACCGCGTCGTGGCCGGCCGTCCGCTGCCTCCGGAGATGCTCAAAGAAAATCCAGACGACGTATGGGCCGGCGCACCGAACCTCCGCAAGCAGGTCGAGAACATCAAGCTCCACGGGGTGACTCCGGTGGTCGCGATCAACGCGTTCCCCGGCGACCACGCGTCCGAGCATTCGGCCGTGCGCGAGATCGCTGACGAGATCGGGGTGCGCTCGGCTGTGTGTCACAACTTCGTGGACGGCGGCCCCGGCGCCACCGAGCTTGCGCACATGGTGGCCGAGGCCGCCGAAGAGCCGAGCACGTTCCGCTTCCTCTATCCGTCAGACATGCCGCTGCGCGAGAAGAT
>VBIA01000112.1 GCA_005879985.1 Chloroflexota bacterium
GCTCGGACTTCTGCCGAGTACCGTCGGAGCGGACACCTTGCCGAGCGGAGAGCGAGCCCTTGGCAACGCCACGATCGAGCCCGCCTACAACGATTTCAACGGCACCATCGTCTATCTGCTCACCCCCAACCGGCTGGCGCCCTTGGGCGCGGACAACCCGATCAACACCGTCAATCACAACGCAGTGGCCCCGCTGTACCTGATCGTCTATCCCCCCGGCACACCGGGAACCTTCAACTGCATGGGCGTGCCAGGCAACTGCCCCGACCACGGCGGAGTCATCGCCGGTGTGGCGACCTCGGTCGAGGGTCTCGTTTACGGCAGCGACCCGAACCTGGTCCCGGGCCATGACCACCTGGTCGGCATGCCTCGGACTGGCGACTTCAACGTGCCGTGGCGTGTGTACGTCGAGCTCTTCACCAGCACAGGTGCCGTGACACACATCACCACCCTTGACCAGCTCCAGAAGAAAAAGGCCTCGGGCGGAATCCGCGAGGTGGACACAGGCATCACGTTCGCGTGCTCGGTGGTGTCGAGCTCCGCGTACCTGGCGGGAAAGCCCGCCGCGTAATAGATGCGGCCGGGAGGCGAGCGCCTCCCGGCCACGATAATTTCTCCGTGATCTATCGCCGCAGCGGGCGCAGCGGGCTGCTTCTGCCGGCCCTTTCCGTCGGGCTGTGGCAGAGATTCGGCGGCGACCAACCGACTGAAGAGAACCGCGCCATTATCCGTCGCGCATTCGAGCAGGGCGTCACGCATTTCGACCTGGCCAACAACTACGGCCCGCCCTACGGCTCGGCCGAGACCAACTTCGGACGCATGCTGCGCACCGACCTCGCCGGCCATCGCGACGAGCTCGTCATCTCGACCAAGGCCGGTTGGGACATGTGGCCAGGTCCGTACGGCGACTGGGGATCGCGCAAGTACTTGCTGGCGAGCCTCGACCAGAGCCTCGCGCGCATGGGCCTCGAGTACGTCGACATCTTCTATCACCACCGTCCCGATCCCGAGACCCCGCTCGAGGAGACGATGGGGGCGCTGGCGACCGCGGTGCATCAGGGCAAGGCGCTGTACGTGGGGATCTCGCAGTACCAGCCGAGGGAGACCCATGAGGCCGTAAAGATCCTCAGCGCGATGGGCGTCCACCTGCTGATCCACCAGCCCGTCTACTCGATGCTCAACCGCTGGATCGAGCCCGCTTTGCTCGATGCGCTGTACGAGGAGGGCGTGGGCTGCATCGCGTTCTCGCCGCTCGCGCAGGGCCAGCTCACCGACCGCTACGCAGACGGAGTGCCCGCCGGCTCGCGCGCCACGCTGCACTACTCGCTGGACGAAGAGACTGTGCAGCGGAACGTCAAGACGGTGGCGCCGCTGCGCGACATCGCGCGCCGGCGCGGTCAGTCGCTGGCGCAGATGGCGCTCGCGTGGGTGCTGCGCGATCCGCGCATGACCTCCACCGTCAACGGCGTGAGCTCCGTCAAGCAGCTCGACGAGAACCTCGCAGCGCTCGACAGGCTCGATTTCAGCCAGGGCGAGCTCGCGGAGATCGATCGCCTGACCTCGTAGGCTGAACGGCGCGATGCCCATAAAGGTCGTGGCGTTTGACGGGGACGACACGTTGTGGCACAACGAGACGCACTTCAACTTCACGCAGGCCGCGCTGCGCAACCTCCTGCGGGGTCACGCGCCGAACGCCGAAGTCGACGCCCGTCTGTTCGACACCGAGATGGCGAACCTGAGCCTGTACGGCTACGGCATCAAGAGCTTCACGCTGTCGATGATCGAAACCGCCATCGAGATCACGAACGGCACGATCCCCGCCTCCGACCTGAGGGTGATCCTCGACTGGGGCAAGCGCATGCTCCGGGAGCCGACCGAGCTGCTCGAAGGCGTGCGCGAGACTCTGCTGGACGTGAGCCGCAATCACGAGCTGCTGCTCATCACCAAAGGCGACCTGTTCGACCAGGAAAGCAAGCTCGCCAGGTCGGGCCTGGCGGAGAGATTTGGGGGTGTCGAGATCCTCAGCGACAAGAACGTCGACTCCTACCGGCGGGTGCTCAGCCGCCGCGGCATCGACGCCGGCGAATTCGTCATGGTCGGCAACTCGCTGCGGTCGGACGTGGTGCCGGTGGTCGAGCTTGGCGCCCGCGCGGTCCACATCCCCTACCACGTGACCTGGCAGCACGAGCAGGTCGACGAGGATTCGGTGCCCGGTGACGGGTGGTTCCGGCTCGAAAAGATCACCGAACTGAGCCCCCTGCTGGGCTCGCTCGATGGGCGGGCCCGCCGGTCTGTCCGCCACAAGCTACAATCTCGGCCGGACCGGAAAACGAAGAGGGATTGAACCCCCGTGGCCGGCCCAGTCTCATTGGGTTAGCTCTTTGAAGGGGGCACGGAATATGGGCCGTTCGCAGCTTCGGTATCTCGCCCTGGTGGGCGCAGTCCTGATGGTCGTGGCTGCCTGCGGCAGCACGTCCTCAGGTCCCGCCGCAAAGCAGGTGAAGGTCGGCCTCGTCACCGACATTGGTGGCCTGAACGACAAGAGCTTCAACCACCTTGCCTACGTAGGCCTGCAGAAGGCGATCGCCGACTTCAACGTCAAGGGCGAGGTCACGGAGTCCAAGACCGGTGACGACTACGTGCCGAACCTGACCAACTTCGCGTCCAAGAATTACGACCTGGTCATCGGCGTCGGCTTCCTGATGCAGGAGGCGGTCGGCAAGGTGTCGGGTAGTTTCCCGAAGGTCCACTTCGCGATCATCGACGGCGCCGGCACTGACGCCAGCGGCAAGGACCTGCAGCACTCGAACGTCCAGTCGCTGTTCTTCAAGGAGCAGGACGCGGGCGCCATGGTGGGCGTCATCGCCGGCATGCTCGAGAAGAACAAGAAGGCGCCGGGCAATACGAACGTGATCAGCGCGGTGGGTGGCGTGAGCATTCCGCCCGTCAACCACTACATCGCGGGCTTCAAGTGGGCGGCGACGATGGAAGACCCGGGGATCAAGGTGCTGATTGGATACTCCAACAACTTCACCGACCCGGCGAAGTGCAAGTCGGTCGCGCAGAGCCAGATCGGCCAGAAGTCCGAGATCCTGTTCCAGGTCGCGGGCGGCTGCGGTCTCGGTGTGCTGCAGGCGGCAGGCCAGGCCAAGGTCTACAGCATCGGCGTCGACGCTGACCAGAAGGACGCCGACGCGTCAGTCATCGCCAGCGCCCTGAAGAAAGTCGACCAGGCCACGTACACGGCGATCAAGAACGTGGTCAACAACCAGTTCCAGGGTGGGGCCCTGACCTTCAGCATCGCCAACAACGGCGCGGGCTACTCTCTCGACAACATTCAGCTGCCCTCCGACATCCAGGCTGAGCTGGACAAGGTCCAGGCGGCCATCAAGGCGGGCTCTATGACTCCGCCGGCGGACATTCCCGCATAGCCAAGGCATCGGGGGCGGGCGGCGTGGCTGCTCGTCCCCGACCTCGTCTGTCGGCAAGATCCGCTCGCTTCACGCGCGGCCTTGCCATGCCGTTCGCGTCCGTCCTCTTCGCATTCGTCGTGGGCGCGATCGTTGTCACGGTCACCGGTGGCAACCCGATCGACGCCTATCAGGGCCTGCTCTGCGGTGGCCTCGGCATCGCATGCACACAGGGCGAGAATCCCGCCCTGCAGATCGCCAACACGATCGTCTACACGATCCCCCTCATCACCACCGGTGTGGCGGTGGCCCTGCCATTCCGCGCCGGCCTCTTCAACATCGGCGCCGAAGGCCAGTTGCTCGCCGGCGCGATGGCCTGCACCGCGCTTGGCATCAAGCTCCACGACTGGCCCGCGGTGATCCTGCTGCCGACAGTGCTGGTCGGGGGAATGCTGGCAGGCGCCGTGTGGGCCGGCATCGCCGGCGTGCTCAAGGCCACCGTCGGCGCCCACGAGGTGGTGACGACGATCATGCTCAACTACGTCGCCCAGTGGCTGCTGCGGTTCCTCATCATCGGCGGGCCGCTGGAGCTGGCCGAGGGGACTTCGAAGTCGCTGCCCATCGGCGACGGCGCACATCTCGCAACCTTCCTGCCCAACAGCGACACGCTCCAGATCTTCGGCTTGCCGGCCAGCGTCTACCGCGTGCACGTCGGGCTGGTCATCGCGCTGGTCGCGGTGGCCGTGTTCGCCGTGCTGCTGTGGCGGACGTCGCTCGGATATGAGATCCGCGCCGCCGGCCAGAGCCAGAAAGCCGCGCGCTACGCGGGCGTGAGCGTGCGGCGGACCATCATCGTGACGATGCTCATCGCCGGCGCCTTTTCAGGCCTGGCGGGTGCGATCCAGATTGCCGGCGTCGACCACAACCTCACCGATAAGTACTTCAGCGACACGACCGGCTTTGACGCCATCGCTGTCGCCCTGCTCGGTCTCGGGAGCGCTGTGGGCATCGTGCTGGCCGCGATCCTGTTCGGCGCCCTGCACGCGGGTGGGGCCGTGATGCAGGCGGACGCCGGCATCTCGAGCTCGCTGGTGCTCGTGCTGCAGGCGCTCATCCTGTTCAGCATCGCCGCCAACTTCCTGAACGCGATCAGGCTGCGGATCCCGGGATTGGGTCAGGCGCCCTCGGCGCCCGCCCCCGCCGCGGTCGGCGCCGCGCTCATGACGGAGGCCGCGGTCGCGCCGCCCCAGGAAGGGACGACCACAACATGAGCGCGATCACCGACATCCTGCAGCTCCTCGTCACCGCCAACCTCTGGCAGGTGGCGATGGTGTCGGCGGTGCTGCTGCTGCTGCCTGCGCTGGGCGGCGTCATCTCCGAGCGCAGCGGGGTCGTGAACATCGCGATGGAGGGCATGATGCTCACCGGCGCGTTCTTCGCCGTGTGGGCGGACCTCAACTGGCACAGCCCGTGGATCGCGGTGCTGGTGGCGATGATCGCCGGCGGGCTGATGGCCCTCATCCACGCGGTCGTATCGATTCGGTTCCGCGCCGACCAGATCGTCAGCGGGATCGCGATCAACATCTTCGCCGCGGGACTCACGGTCTACCTGGTGCGCACGATTTACGGGCTGCAGGACGTCGGGCACGTCGTCCCGGCAGAGGCCCTCCCCACCTGGGACGTCCCCCTGCTATCGGCGATCCCGTTCATCGGCAAGGTCGTCTTCCAGCAGAACGTCGTCGTGTACATCGCGCTGATCGTGCTCGTGCTTGTCGAGATCGTGTTGTTCCGCACGCGGTTGGGCTTGCGCATCCGTGCAGTGGGCGAGCACCCGCAGGCGGCCGACACCGCCGGCCTGAACGTCTACGTCATCAGGTACGGCGCGGTGATCACCAGCGGTCTCCTGTCAGGGCTCGCGGGCGCCTTTCTCGCGATCGGCGTGTCGAACACCTTCGTGCCCAACATGACCGACGGCCGCGGCTACATCGCGCTGGCGGCGATGATCTTCGGCAAGTGGACGCCGCGCGGCGCGTTCGTCGCGTGCATCATCTTCGGTCTCGGCGAAGCGATATACGCCAACAACTCGACGATCCACGTCTCGCAGTACCTGCTGAGCATGCTGCCGTACCTCATCACGCTGGTCGTGCTGGCAGGCCTGGTGGGGCGCAGCACTCCTCCGGCCGCTGACGGAATCCCCTACGCGGCGGGTTCGGAATGAGCACAACCACCGCCACCGACCTCGCCGTTCAGATGCGCGGCATCACGAAGGCCTTTCCTGGGGTGGTCGCCAACGATCACGTCGACCTCGAGGTGCGCGCGGGCGAGATCCACGCGCTCGTGGGCGAGAACGGGGCCGGCAAGTCGACGCTGATGAACATCCTGTACGGGCTCATCCACCCCGATTCAGGCGAGATCCACATCAACGGCAAGCCCGTCCACATGGCGGGACCGCGCGATGCCATCTCGCTGGGCATCGGCATGGTGCATCAGCACTTCATGCTCATACCGGTCTTCTCAGTCGGGGAGAACATCATGCTGGGGCGCGAGCCCGTGACGGGGACGGACTTCTACGACCACTCACGCGCGCGCAAGGCGATCAACGACCTGACCAAGCGGTACGGCCTGGCGCTCGATCCGGATGCCCGAATGGGTGATCTGCCAGTCGGGTTGCAGCAGCGAGCCGAGATCGTGAAGGTGCTGTACCGCGGCGCCCGCATCCTCATCCTGGACGAGCCGACTGGCGTGCTGACTCCGCAGCAGACTAACGAGCTCTTTGTCGTGCTCCGGGACCTGGTCAAGGCCGGCAAGACGATCATCTTCATCAGCCACAAGCTGCGCGAGGTGCTCGAGATCTCAGACCGCATCACGGTGATGAGACGCGGCAAGGTCGTCGGCCACCTCACGACCAGGGACACAAGCGAGGAGGAGATCGCGACCCTGATGGTCGGTCGCGCGGTGCTGCTCCGCGTCGACAAGAAGCCGGCGAAACCGGGCGCAGTCGTGCTGAAGGTCGAGGATGTCAGCGCCAACTCCGACCGTGGCGTGCCGGCGCTGAAGGGTGTCACCTTCGAGCTGCGCCAGGGCGAGATCTTGGGCATCGCGGGAGTCGAGGGCAATGGCCAGAGCGAGCTGATGGAGGTCATCGCCGGCACGCGACGCTCGACGGGCGGCCACATCCTGCTGGGAGATCGTGACATCACCACCTACGACGCTCGCACCGAGCGCGACGCGGGCGTCGCATTCATCCCGGAGGACCGCCGCGGCACCGGGCTTGTGCTCAGCTTCTCCATCGCCGAGAACTCAATCCTGGGACGTGAGCGCAGCCTCACCTTCTCGTGGCACGAGCTGGTCCTGAAGCTCGTCGCGATCCGCGACTGGGCTCGGAAGCTCGTCAAGGAATTCGACATCCGGACTCCGAGCATCGACGTGGCCGCGCGCAACCTGTCCGGCGGCAATCAGCAGAAGGTCATCGTCGCCCGCGAGATGGGGAGCAAACCAAAGGTTCTTCTGGCGGCTCAGCCGACGCGCGGCGTTGACATCGGCGCCATCGAGTTCATCCACCGCCGGATCGTCCAGGAGCGCGACGGAGGTACCGCCGTGCTGCTCGTTTCCGCCGAGCTCGACGAGGTGCGCTCGCTTTCCGACCGCATCGCGGTCATGTACGAAGGCAAGATCGTGAGCATCGAGAGCCCGGACACGCCAGAGGAACGCCTTGGCCTGCTCATGACCGGAGGCGGCAAGGCCCGCGAGGGCGCGGCCTAGATCTCGTCGAGGAGCGCCGGCAGCTCCGCGATGGAGGGGATGCGTCTCCAGCCGTTTTTCGGCATCTCGTCTTCGGGGACGTGCTCGTGCTGCCAGGTCACCTCGTATGGAATGTGGACAGCGCGTCCACCGAGCGAGACCACGGGCACGACGTCCGAGCGCAGCGAGTTGCCGACCATCACGAAGTCCGCCGCATTGATGCCGCGGCGCTGAAAGACCCGCCGGTACGTGTCTGCGTTTTTCTCGCTGAGGATCTCGACGCCGAGGAATAGTTCGCCCAGACCGGACCGCGCGAGCTTGCTCTCCTGGTCGAATAGGTCGCCCTTGGTGATCAGGAGCATGTCGAATCGCTCGCTCAGCGCGCGCAGCGTCTCCTCGACGCCCGCCAGCAGCTCGGTCGGCTCCATCAACATCCGCTTGCCCCAGCCGAGGATCACGTCGAGGTCGGTTGCCGAAATGCTCGCCTTGGTCAGTTCGATCGCGGTTTCGAGCATGGAGAGGGTGAATGACTTCACACCGTAGCCATAGATGGCGAGGTTCTTCATCTCCATCTCGGCCAGGTGTGTATCGATATCCG
>VBIA01000230.1 GCA_005879985.1 Chloroflexota bacterium
TCTCCGTCTCCTTGCGCGCGCGCTCGATGTACGCCTCGACCTCGGTGGGGTGCTCCGGCGTCGTGATGCGCGGCACCAACGGATGCTCCGGCGCGAGCACCATGAACGTGGCACCGAACAGCGTGTCCGGACGCGTCGTGTAGATGCGCACCGACTCGTTTGCCGGCCGCCCGACCAGTGGGAAGTCGACCTCCGCGCCCTCGCTGCGGCCGATCCAGTTCGTCTGCATGACGCGCACCTTCTGCGGCCAGTGCTCCAGCGTGTCCAGGTCGTCCAGCAATCGCTGAGCGTAGTCCGTGATCTTGAAGAACCACTGCTCCAGGTCCTTCTTCTCGACCTCGACCTCTGGGTGGCGCCAGCACCGGCCGTTGATCACCTGCTCGTTGGCCAGCACGGTCTTGTCGACCGGGCACCAGTTCACCGGCGACATCGCTCGATACGCGAGCCCGCGCTCGTAGAACAGCTCGAACAGCCACTCCGTCCACTTGTAGTAGTCGGGCAGGCAGCTGGTGACCTCGCGGTCCCAGTCATACAGGATGCCTAGCATCTCCAGCTCGCGCTTGCCCTTCTTGATGTTGCCCAGCGTCCACTCTCCGGGGTGCACTCCACCGCGGCGCATCGCAGCGTTCTCGGCCGGCAGCCCGAATGCGTCCCAGCCGAAGGGATGCAGCACCTCGTGGCCCTGCATGCGCTTCATGCGCGCCAGCACGTCGCCCATCACGTAATTGCGGGCGTGCCCCACGGTCAGGTCGCCCGACGGGTACGGGTACATGACCAGGTCGTAGTACTTGGGCCTGGGCGAGCTGTCCGAGGCTTTCATCACGCCGCGCTCGGCCCAGACGCGCTGCCACTTGGGCTCGATCTCCTGAGGGCTGTAGCCGGTGCGCCTGGTTGCGGTCATCGCGAACTTCCAATTCTATTTTTGCCGCTGGCTCAAAATGTGCCGCAGAGCGAATGGAGCGGCTGTGGGCGCCCTGGCGCATGACCTACATCAACGAGGATCCGCGGCCGGGCTGCCTTTTCTGCCGAGCGCGCAACGACCCGGACGATCCCGACTCGGACCTCGTGGTCTGGCGGCCGGAAGGAGCCGTCGTCCTGCTCAACAAGTTCCCCTACAACCCGGGCCACGTGATGGTCGCGCCGGCCGTGCACAAGGGCGACCTTGCCGACCTCGACGACGCCGAGTCGTCAGCGCTGATGAGCGCGCTGCGCACAACCCTGCGTGTGCTGCGCGCGACGCTCGAGCCGGAGGGCTTCAACGTGGGCGCGAACCTTGGGCGCGCGGCCGGCGCCGGCATCCCCGACCACGTTCATCTTCACGTGGTACCGAGGTGGAACGGCGACACCAACTTCATGCCGGTGATCAGCGAGGTGAAGATCGTGAACGAGCACCTGAAGCAGACCGCCGAGAAGCTGCGCCCGGCCTTCGCCACCTGAGACGCCCGCCGACCACCGTCGCCTCCACCTTGCCGTCGTGCACGACTGTGAGGTCGCAGAGGAATCCCGGCTTGAGCGAACCGACCTCGTCCTCCATCCCGGCCGCGTAGGCGGCGTCTGAGGTGTAGGCGCGCACCGCCGAGGCTTTGATGACGGCCAGCTCCGGATGCCATCGCGCGCGGCGGCGCCAGCCCGTGGCGGCGTCGATGCCCAGCAGCGGGTCGGCGGATTCCACCGGAGCGTCAGACCCGAAAGCCAGCCGGGCGCCGCCCCTCTGCAAGGCGCCCCACGCGTATGCATTCGCGGTCACCGAGGGCCACTCGGTGTCAGCCAGCTCGCGGTCGGAGACCGCATGGATCGGCTGCATCGACGCGATGACGCCGATGGATGCGAAGCGCTTCTGGTCTTTCGGATGCACGCACTGCGCGTGCTCGATGCGCGGGCGCCACTTGCTCCATGCGCGTCTGCGCGGCTGCAGCGCGTCGAGTGC
>VBIA01000113.1 GCA_005879985.1 Chloroflexota bacterium
CGGTCAGCGTCGGCGGCAGCACGACCTTGCGGTCGCCGTTGGGCTCGATCCTGACAGCAACCGATGCAGGCTTGAAAGCCGAGCGGGCGGCTTCGATCGCCCCGGGCGCCAGCGGCGCCGCGGCGTTGCGAGTCAGCCGCCTCTGCTGGAGGAAGTTCACCAGCTCCTTCTGGCTGATGCCAAGTTCGCGCGCGAGTTCGTGAGCTTTCATGCCGGAACTTCTAATTATCCCCAACGCCGCCTCGGGCCAATCGAAGGGCGAAATCCAGCGCCCCCTCCTAACCTCCCCGCGAGCGGGGAGGGAGGGCGAATCCAGCGCCCCCTCCTAACCTCCCCGCGAGCGGGGAGGGAGGGCGAATCCAGCACCCCCTCCTAACCTCCCCGCGAGCGGGGAGGGAGGGCGAATCCAGCGCCCCCTCCTAACCTCGCGGCGCCAAGCGATCTTTCCAGCTGGCGGCGTTTCCGCGCGATTTCGATGCACTCCTGGTTGCGGTGCAGGTAGGCGCCGCGCCCGGGGGCGTGACCTGTCGGATCCGTTGCGGCTGAGCCCTCCGGCCCGCGCACGAGCCGGATCAACGCTTCCTTGCCGGCCTCCTGCCTGCAGGCGACGCAGGTGCGGACAGGCTCATGCCGGCGCTTCGGCATCCTCAGGGGCCCCCGCCAGCTCGCGGGGGTGGGGTGCGGAATTGGCGGGGTGTTCGGCGGGAGGCTCCGAGTCGCTCGGCTTGATGTCGATGCGGAAGCCGGTGAGCTTGGCGGCAAGCCTGGCGTTCTGCCCGTCGCGGCCGATGGCCAACGACAGCTGCGTGCGCGGCACCATCACGGTGGCTGTGCGCGTCGAGCGGTCGATGGACACCGACTCGACCTTGGCCGGTCCGAGCGACGCGGCGACGAACGCCTCGGGATCCTCAGACCAGGGAACGATGTCCACGTGCTCGCTGGCCAACTCGCTGAGGATGGCGCGGTGGCGCACGCCCTTGGGTCCGACGCAGGCGCCGACAGGGTCGAGCCCGGGCTCGATGGAGTAGACGGCGATCTTGGTGCGCAGGCCGGGCTCGCGCGCCAGCGCGCGCACCTCCACCGTGCCTGCCTTGATCTCCGGGACCTCGGCCTCCATCAGGCGGTGAACGAACGAGCGCGCGCCTCGCGAGACGCGCACCTGCGCCTGCCGGTGATTGCGCTGGGGATCGAGGATCACAACCAGCACGGGCCGTCCCGGATGCAGCTGCTCGCCTGGGATCTGCTCCTCGGTTGGCATCACGCCCTCAGCGCGACCCAGGTCGATGTAGACCGTGCCCGCCTCGATGCGGTCGATGACACCGGTCGCCAGCTCGCCGCGATGCTCCGAAACCTCGCGCAGGACCTTGTCGCGCTCGAGGTCGTGAATGTGGCGCAGCACAGCGTGCTTGGCGGTCTGAGCGGCCATGCGCTTGAAGTCTTCAGAGGGTAGGAAGACGACCGTCTCGCTGCCGCTCGCATCACGCACGCGGCTCGTCACATCCAGAGCGCCGGACGCGGTGTTCAGCTTCACTGTGACCATTCCGGGCGGACTGAAAGCCCTGACATAAGCCGCTGCCAGTGCGTCCTCCACGGTGCGCAGCATCTCGGGCAAAGGAATGCCCAACTCTGCGCAGAGCGCGTTCAGCGCGTCTGCGAGGCTTTCGGTGGACGGTTCAGATACTGACCGCGAGCCTGCCCGAGGCAACGTCATCCCATCCGATGTGAACGATCACCTGCGCACGGCCGCGCTGTCCCTGCGACTGGACTGCGATGCCCGCGCCATCTACCGCGACAAGCTGGCCCTCTACGACTGTCTCCGTCTGCCCCGTCCGATAGCGCACATTCACCCGCTTGCCGTTAAAACGCGCGTAGTCGTCCTTTCCACGCAGCGGGCGCTCGGCGCCGGGTGAAGAGACCTCGAGGTCGTACGGTCCAGGGATCAGCGAAGCGTTGTCGAGCAGAGGTCCGACTATGCGGCTCACGCGCTCGCAGTCTTCGATGGTGATCGCCTCGACCCTGTCGATCGAAACGCGCAGCGTGCGCCCCGACTGGCCCGACTGCTCCACCGCATACAGCTCATAGCCCATGTGCTCGAGCGTGGGCTCGAGCAGTGCTCTGATCGACGTTATTGGCCAGGTCGGCATGTTCTCCCCGCAGTCCCTGCAACTACCTTACAGGCTCAAATGCACAAAGGGGCAGGCCCCCCTTGTGGTGAACCCCCCTGTTCAACGACACGCTATGGCTGGCGTTGGGCACGGGGCGTGGTCCGGGAAACCCGGCCCACGCGACGAGATGACCTAACGAACCGGTTGCAGGCGCCTCCAAACGACCAGCAGGGGGGCGGCGTTGAAGATCGAGCTGTAGGTGCCCGAGACGATGCCGATGAGCAGGGCGAGCGCGAAGCCCTTCAGCGTCGCGCCGCCGGCGATCAGGATCGCGGCCAGCACGAGCACGACGGTGAAGCTCGTGATGATCGATCGCGCAGCGGTCTGCATGATGCTGAGGTTCACGACCTGCTCGAACGAAAGCCGCTGGCTCACGCGCAGGTTCTCGCGAATCCTGTCGAAGACCACGATCGTGTCGTGCACGGAGAAGCCGACCACGGTGAGAACGGCGGTGACGAACAGGCTGTCGATCTGGCCGATCCGCAAACCGAGGACCGCGCCCATGATCGAGAAGAGCCCTGTCAGCAGGAAGACGTCATGCAGCAGCGCCGCGAGCGCGGATCCACCGAACTGGAAGCCGGCGCGCCATCCGCCGGGCACGTTGCGAAAGCGGATCGCGAGGAGCAAGAGGATGCCCACCGAGGCGAGCACCACGGCGAGCAGCGCGAACTCGATGGTCTCTTTGGCAATCGTGCCCCCCACCTCGAGCACCTGCTGCAGCTGCATCGGGCCCAGCGCCTTCTCCAGCCCGTCCTCGACGTTTTTCTGAGCCGCCGGTGACAGCGGTGGCGTGCGGATGATGTACCCGCCCGAACCAGTCGAGATGACCGACCCGTCGATGTTCATGCCCGACACCGCGTCCTCGACCTGCGTGACGCTCGGATGGCTGGCGAAGCTGACCGTGAACTCGGTGCCGCCGGCGAAGTCGATGCCCAGCAGGAAGTGCCGGGTGCTCATCGAGATGATGCCCGGGATGATGATCAGCAGCGAGATCAGGAAGAACCAGTTGCGGCGCCCGACGATGTCGAGTCGGCGGACCTTGGGCGGAGCCTTCTCGACTTTCGGCGCAGGCTCCTCGGCCGTCGCCTCCTCCTCTTCGGCTTCCTCCTCGGGCTCCTCTTCCTCGAGCTCCTCCGCTTCCTCCGCCTGCTCGGCGCTCACCTCCGAGCTCTCGTCAGCTGGGTCGAGCACGGTCGACTCCTAGAAGCGCAGGCCGGCGGAAGCTGGTCGAGGCCAGCACGATCGCCAGCAGGTTGTGGGTCACGATGATCGAGGAGATCAGGCTCGCGATGACACCGATGCCGAGCACGATCGCGAAGCCCTTGACCTGTGCAGGCCCGACGAATCCGAGGATCACGCATGTGATCAGGGTCGACGTGTTCGAGTCGCGTATGGCGGGCCACGCGCGCCTCACCGCCGCATCGACAGCGGCGGGAATGGTGCGGCCTGCCCGCACCTCTTCTTTGAATCGTTCAAAGATCAGGACGTTGGCGTCCACCGCCATGCCCACGGACAGGATGAAGCCCGTGATCCCTGCCAGCGTCAGCGTGACCGGTAAGGCTTTGAACACCGCGAAGACCGTGCCTGCATAGAAGAGCAGCGCGAGGCTGGCAAGAAATCCAGGCAGGCGGTAGTAGACGATCATGAAGATCACCACGATCGTCAGGCCGAGCATTCCGGCCGCGAGGCTCAACTTCACCGACTCGGCGCCGAGCGTCGACCCGACCTGCGTGACATCAAGCACGACAAGCGTCACCGGCAGCGAGCCGGAGTTGATGCCTGTCGCCAGGTCGTTCGCGGTGGTCTGTGTGAATGAGCCGCTGATGACTGCCTGACCGCCGGTGATCTGCTCCTGCGTGATCGGGTCCGTGAGGAACTTCGGCGTCGGGTCGGCCGGGTTCTGCGGCGCGTCCCACGGCCGCGATACGACGCCCACGTAGTCAGCGTTTTCCCAGTTGTCGATGTCCTTCTGAGTGAGGTCGAGCCAGATCGCGAGGTGCCGCTGCGCGCAGTTGGCGGCCTGGCTCAGGGCGGGATCGCCCGGGCAGGCGTTGACGTTGTCCTGGGTCAGTTTCGAGAACACGTCGGCGCCGTGTGATGTGAACGTCATGTTGACCACCCACGACACGCCGTTCTGATCGAGCGCTGCGCTCGCGCTCTGGATGTCGTCCCCGGTCAGGCCGGCCAGCTGAGGTTTGAAGCCCGGCTGGGGACCGCCTGTCACCTTGTCGTCCGGCACCCACTTGGCATAGACGAGCTTGGTGATTCGCCCAATCACCCTCTGGGCTTGATCGGCGGTGACGCCTGCGAGATCGACGGTGATGCGGTCGTTCTGCGACCCGGCGCCGCGGATCTCAGGCTCGCTCACCCCTAGCGAGTTGACGCGCTTGTTGATCACGTCGACCGTGCGCTGCTGCACGTCCGCGCGGCTCTGTCCCACCGGGAAATTCGTCAGCTGGTAATCGATGTGCGTGCCGCCGGCCAGGTCGAGTCCCTTGTGGATGTAGAGCGGCCAGCCGAAGTAGTTCGGCGGCAGGTTCGGGACGTTGCCCACCAGCGGGTACTTGTTGACCACCCGATAGACGTAGCCCGCGCCATCGACGCCAACCGAAAAAATGAGGAGGCCGACGATCAACAAGCGAATCGGCCAGCTGAGGACTAGCTGCACGGCTTGTGAAGTCTAGGGAAAGCGTGAATCATGGCGCCCGTCCCGACTTCGTCCAACGTATGAGCCGACTTCTCCATCCTGTCGCGGGAAGTGGTCTGGGAAACCCAGACCACTTGCGCCATCGTTCACTTCGGTCCGAAACCGCCTCCCACGACTGCGTCGCGGGGACCCCAGTGGAGCCGCGATTTCGCACCGGGAAGGAAACGTCTTCTTAGGGAAAGAGTGAAGGATGGCGCCCGTCCCGAATTGGTCCGATGCACGGTCGCAAATGCGATCTCTTTCAGGGGAAGTGGTCTGGGAAACCCAGACCACTTGCGCCATCGTTCACTTCGGTCCGAAACCGCCTCCCACGACTGCGTCGCGGGGACCCCAGTGGAGCCGCGATTTCGGACCGGGAAGGAAGCGTCTTCTTACGGAAAGAGTGAAGGATGGCGCCCGTCCCGAATTGGTCCAATGAACGGTCGCAAATGCGATCTCTTTCAGGGGAAGTGCCTCGGCGATCTACTAGCGTTGCCGGAACAGCAGGCTGAGGACCACGGTCAGGATGACCGAGAGGACGATGCTCGTCGCAATCGGGATGTAGACGGTCACGTTGCCGCTCTTCAAGGTGATGTCGCCGGGCAGGTGGAAGCGCCCGAAGAGCATCAATCCGCCCCCGATGACCGCCAGCAGGATGCCGAAAACCAGGAGCATCCGGCCGACGTCCTGCACGGCCTCACGTTACGAGGCTCAGAGCAGGCGCGCCTGCCCCTGCGGAGGCGCCTCGCCGAGGTGCTCATAGGCCAGGTCGGTTGCCACCCGCCCGCGCGCGGTCCGAGCCATGAAGCCGATCTGGATCAGGTACGGCTCGTGCACGTCCTCGATCGTCTCGGGCTCCTCCGACAGCGACATGGCGATGGTGTCGAGCCCGACCGGGCCGCCCTTGAACTTCTTGATCAGCGTCTCGAGCAGGCGGCGGTCGAGCGGCTCCAGGCCGAGATCGTCGATGTCGAGCATCGCGAGAGCGGCACGCGTGGTCTCGACCGTCGCGCGGCCGTCGCCGCGAACCTGGGCGTAGTCGCGCACGCGCCGCAACAGGCGGTTCGCGATGCGGGGTGTGCCGCGGGCGCGCCGGGCGATCTCCGACACCGCCTCCGCCTGGATCTCGATATCGAGAATGCGCGCCGACCGCCGCACGATGCTCTCCAGCTCGGCCTTGGAATAGAAGTCCAGCCGGTACACGGCGCCGAAGCGGTCGCGCAGGGGTCCGCTGAGCAAACCCTGACGCGTGGTGGCCCCAATGCAAGTGAAGTGCGGCAGCGGCAGAGTGGCCGCGCTTGCCCCCACTCCCTTGCCGAGCACGGCGTCGAAGCGAAAGTCCTCGAGCGCGGGGTAAAGGGATTCCTCCACCACGCTGTTGAGGCGATGGATCTCGTCGATGAAGAACACGTCACGCGTCGAGAGGTTCAGCAGGATCGACCCCAGCGCGCCCTGGTGGTCGATGGCCGGACCGGAGCTGACCTTGATGGCCACGCCGAGCTCGTTGGCGATGATGTGCGCGAGGGTCGTCTTGCCGAGGCCGGGCGGCCCGCACAGAAGCACGTGCTCCACCGGCTCGCCTCTGCGCCGCGCAGCCTCCAGGAGGATGCTGAGGTTTTCCCGCACCTGGGCCTGCCCGACGTACTCGGACAACATGCGCGGGCGCAGCGTGAGGTCGAACTGCTCGTCATCAGTTCGCGCGTCGACGACTCGATCTTCAGTGCTCATCTATTTCTTTCCCAAAGCCTTCAGCGCGGTGGCCAGAGCATCCTGAGTGGACGGCGAAGACTTCCAGTCGACCGCCTCCAGGCCGATGCGGGCCTCCTGCGATGAGAAGCCCAGGTTGCGCAGCGCAGCCTCGACCGCTTTCGGCACGGCGCCATCGCCGGCCGCAGCAACGGCGCGCGGCAGCACCGCCAGAGCCTCTTCCGCGTCGAGCTTCGGCTTGAGCTCGATGATCACCTTCGCCGCAGTGCGCTGCCCGACGCCGCTGGCTCGGCGGATGGGCGTCGGATCTTCCGCGGTGATCGCACGCTTGAGCACCTCGATGCTCGCCGCGCTGAGGATGTTGAGACCGACCTTTGGGCCCACGCCGTCGACACCGATGAGCATCTCGAACAGCTCGAGCTCTTCCGCGGAGCTGAACCCATACAACGCCAGCTGGTCCTCGCGCACGTGCGTGTGGATGTGCAGCTCGAGCGCGCCGCCTGGGGCGGGCACCGTCTGGCGAGTGCCGGCCGCGATGCTGACCATGTAGCCCACACCTCCGACGTCGAGGACGACATAGTCGGAGGCCGCGCGCCTCACGGTTCCGCTGAGGTGCGCGATCAACGCGGGCGCTCTCCATTGAACTTCCTGCTTCTCGCGTGGCAGATCGCGATGGCGACCGCGTCGCGAGCGTGCTCGTCGAGCTTGCCGGCGGGGAGCTGCACCTGTGCCGCGAGCATGCGCTGGATCTGCGACTTGTCCGCCTTGCCGTAGCCGGTGAGCACGATCTTGACCTGCGACGGCTTGTACTGGAACACCGGGATGTGGCACTCCTCGAGCACGGCGAGGATCGCCCCGCGCGCCTGCGCGACGCCCATCGCGCTCGTCGCGTTGCGGCCCATGAACAGCTCTTCGAGCGATGCCTCCGATGGATGGTGCTCGGCGATGAGAGCCCTCAGGTGGTTCGCGATCGCCACGAGCCGAGGACCTTCGCGACCGGGGATGGTAGACACAGTGCCGCACGCGACTACCCGGTTGGGCTCGGCGAGCAGCGCGAAGCCGGTGCCGGCGAGGCCCGGATCGATGCCGACTATCAGCCCCTCAGATGGCATTCGTCCATACAGGTCTATACCTGTGCTGAAACTCTTTCAAGAACGTCTGCTGAGAAAGCGCGGGTAAGGGCTGCGGCCCTTCCCCGCGGGGCCCCATCCCGGAGTACGCCTCGCCACACGAGGTGGTTTGTACGAAGTGCGCGCCTGGGAGACGGCCGGAGTAAATCCGGCCTACCTGCGACCCATCAACTTTCTTCATTCATACCTGTGCTGAAACTCTTTCAAGGACGTCTGCTGAGAAAGCGCGGGTAAGGGCTGCGGCCCTTCCCCGCGGGGCCCCATCCCGGAGTACGCCTCGCCACACGAGGTGGTTTGTACGAAGTGCGCGCCTGGGAGACGGCCGGAGTAAATCCGGCCTACCTGCGACCCATCAACTTTCTTCATTCATACCTGTGCTGAAACTCTTTCAAGAACGTCTGCTGAGAAAGCGCGGGTAAGGGCTGCGGCCCTTCCCCGCGGGGCCCCATCCCGGAGTACGCCTCGCCACACGAGGTGGTTTGTACGAAGTGCGCGCCTGGGAGACGGCCGGAGTAAATCCGGCCTACCTGCGACCCATCAACTTTCTTCATTCATACCTGTGCTGAAACTCTTTCAAGGACGTCTGCTGGGATGTCGAAATTGGCGTAGACCTGCTGGACGTCGTCGTCCTCCTCCAGTGATTCCATCAAACGAAGCACGGCCGCCGCCTTGCCCTCGTCGACGGCCACGGTCTGCTTGGGCTGCATTGTGACCTCGGCGTTCTCGATCGTCACACCGGGCATCGCTTCAAGTGCGGACTTGACCTTCTCGAATGAGTTCGGCGACGTGGTGATGTCCACCGACTTGCCCTCGACCTGCACGTCGTCCGCGCCGGCCTCGATAGCCGCTAGCCCGACATCCTCCGGGTCCTGCTTGCCCGCGCCGACCGAAATCGCTCCCTTGCGCTCGAACATCCACCCCACCGCGTTCGACTCGGCAAGGTTGCCGCCGCCCTTGGAGAAGCGGTGGCGGATGGACGCGGACGTTCTGTTGCGATTGTCGGACAGGGCGTCGACCATGATCGCCACGCCCGCCGGGCCGTAGCCCTCGTAGCGGATCTCCTCAAGCCTCTCGCCGGCGAGCTCGCCGGTGCCGCGCTTGATCGCGGCCTGGATGCGGTCCGTCGGCATGTTGATCTCACGCGCCTTCTGCATCGCGAGCCTCAGCCGGAAGTTGCCGTCGGGGTTGCCACCGCCCTCCTTGGCCGAGATCGTGATCTCACGGCTGGCGCGCGTGAACGCCTGCCCTCGCTTGGCGTCGACGATCGCCTTCTTGTGCTTGATGCCGGCCCATTTGGAATGGCCAGACATGACTAGACGCAGCCTCCGAACATACTTTCGTCGATTCTATCTCTTCCGGATTCGAACGAAATTTCTCTTGCCCACCTGCACCACGTCACCGTCCTGCAGCTTCCAGTCCAGTCCGATCTTTTCGCCATTGACACGCACTCCACCCTGCTCGATCAGCCGTCGCGCGTCCCCGCGGCTTCGCGCCAGGCCGGCCTCCACGAGCGAGCCAGGCAGGTCCTCGAGGTCGGTCACGCTGCGCTCGGGCACGTCCGCCGGCACCTCGCGGCGTCGGAACTTCGTCTCGAAGTCGTTCTCCGCGCGCGCGGCTGCCTCCTCCCCGTGCAGCCGGTGCACGAGCCGGCGCGCTAGCGCGGCTTTGGCGTCGCGCGGCTTCAGCGCGAGCACCTCGTCCATCTCCACGCGCGGCAGGCCTGATGTCAGGCGCACGTACTTCTCGAGCAGCCGGTCGGGAATGGACATCGTCTTGCCGTAGATCTGCTCGGGCGCTTCGCTCACGCCGATGTAGTTGCCGAGCGACTTTGACATCTTCTGCGTGCCGTCGAGGCCCTCGAGCAGCGGGAAGACCGCGATGTCCTGCGGCTCCTGGCCGTAGGCCTCCTGGATCTCCCGGCCGAACAGCAGGTTGAAGAGCTGGTCGGTGCCGCCTATCTCGACGTCGGCCCGCACCGCTACCGAGTCATACGCCTGGTTGAACGGATAGAGGATCTCGTGGGCGCCGATTGCCGCGCCTTCCTTCAAGCGCTGGGCGAAATCCTCGCGCTGCAGCACCTGCTGCAGCGTCGCCTTGCCGAGCAGCCGCAGCACGTCGGCGGCGCTCAACTTGGCGAGCCACTCGGCGTTGCCGTGCACCTCGGTCCTGTCGCGGTCGAGCACCAAGAAGACCTGATCGAAGTAGGTCTTTGCGTTGGCGTCGACCTGTTCGCGCGTGAGAATCGGCCGCGTGTCAGAGCGACCGCTCGGGTCGCCGATCATCGCGGTGAAGTCGCCGACGATGAGGACCACCGTGTGCCCGTGGTCCTGGAACGCGCGCAGCACGTCCAGCACGACCAGGTGTCCGATGTGGATGTCCGGAGCGGTCGGGTCGAGACCGAGCTTCACGCGCAGCTTGTCGCCGCGCTCGATTCGCGCGCGCAGATGATCCTCGACATGGATCTCGACGGCGCGCTCGCGCAGGTCCTGGAAGAAGGACTGCGTCAACCGAGGTCAGCCTACTGGGCCGCGGCTGAAGTACTGGTGCGGGTCGAAGGGAAGGGCCGGCTGGAACACCGCGATGATGGGTCTGCCAATCGAGTTGACAAGCGGGACGGCAATGCGCGAGCCGTCGATGGCTGCCCGGATCTGCGCCTGCGTGCCGGCCAGCTGACCGCTGCCGCTGGGGTGGCCCGCCGCCTGCAGCTCATAGGTGACGACCACCGACAGCAGCAGCGCCGTGATGACGCCGACGATCACACCAGAGACCCGGTTCCACACGATCGCCTCGATCTGGATCTGGCGATGCGCCAGCTGCGCGGCTCCATCGATCGCGACCAGGACGACGAGCAGCAACCCGAAGAACCCGTAGATGCGCGCGTCCGGTGTCTCCATCGTCGACGCCTGCTGGATGATGTTGGCCGCCTGCAGCCCCATACCCGTCGCCGCTATGAATCCGATGTACAGCGCGATCAAGCCGATGATCCGTCGCAGCACGCCGGTGAAGAGGCCGATTGCGCCGTAAATGACGATGAGGGCGATGGGAAGAACGTCTACCCAGGTCACGTACGGAACCTGGCGCCGTGCTTTTTCTCCAACCGTTTCCTGATCTCGGACAGCACCTTTTCCACTTCGGCGTCCGTCAGGGTGCGCTCGGGGCTCCGGAAAGTCAAGGTGAAGGCGATGCTCTTGCGCCCCTCGCCGGCCTGGTCGCCGCGGTACTCGTCGAACGCTCGCAAGCTCTCCAGCGAGTTCCCCCCCGCCTCTTTGATGGTGCGATGAATCTCGCCGGCGGGAACGTTCGCATCGACAACGACGGCGATGTCGCGCTGGACCGCGGGGTAGCGAGGCAGCTCCGTGGCCTTGCGATCGCCGCGCGCGGCGATCAGCGCGTCGGCGTCGACGTCGAGCGCCACCGCGCGTCCGTCGAGGTCGAAGACAGCAAGCGTCGACGGATGAAGCTCGCCTACGACGCCGATCTCGCGGCCTCCCACCATGATCGTTGCCGCCCGACCCGGGTGATAGAGGTCCGGCGCCGCGCGGAGGTAGCGCACGGTTCCGGCCATGAGGTCCTGCGCGAAGCGGTCCATCACGGACTTCAAACGCAAAAACCCGCGTCTCCCTGCATCGGCGTCGGCATCGACTCGCGCGATCACGGTCAAGCGGATCTGCTCGTCGGCGAGCCCGTCGGAATGCTTGCCGCGGTAGACGCGGGCAAGCTCGAACACGTCGACGCGCTCAGCGGTCCGGTTCTGGTTGTAGCGCGCCACTGAGAGCAGAGAAGGCAGCAGCGAGGTCCTCATCGTGTCCATCTCGTCGCTCATCGGGTTGAACAGCGTCCGCGCACCTTCCGCCAGGCGGAGCCGCTGCAGCAGCCGCTTAGGCACGAGCGCCGGCGAGACCACCTCGTCGAAGCCTGCGCCGAGCATCACCTCGCGCAGCATCCACTGGTGGTCCTCGGGCGGCGCCACGTTCCAGCTCGTGTGCCGCGAGCCGGGGAGCGTGGCGGGAATGCGGCTGATCCCGTAAATGCGCCCGACCTCTTCGACCACGTCCTCCGGCAGCTCGACGTCGAGGCGGAACACGGGCGGCAGCACATCCCACGTGCCGTCGTCGGCGCGTACCTGGAAGTCGAGGTTCCGCAGGATTCGCTGCGATTCGTCGGGCGGCACACTGACCCCCAGCAGCCCGTCTATCTTCTGCCGCTCGAGCTGGATGCGGACCGGCTCCTGCGGCCGCGGGTAGACGTCGACCCAGTCGGCGTGCACCTGGCCGCCCGCCCAATCGCGTACCAGCGCCGCGGCGCGGCGGGCGGCGGCCATCGCCATCTCGGGGGCCAGGCCCTTCTCGTGGCGGAGAGAGGCGTCGGTCCGCAGCCCGAGAGCGCGAGACGTGGCGCGGATGTTGACACCGTCCCAGCCGGCCGACTCGATGACCACGTCGGTGGTGGTTTCGGAGACGCCGCTGTCCTCGCCGCCGATGATGCCTCCGATCGCCACCGGTCCAGTGGCATCGGCGACCACGAGCATGCCCGGACCAAGCTTGCGTTTCTGCCCGTCGAGGCACACCAGCGACTCGCCTTCGCGCGCCTCGCGCACATGAAGCTGCTTGCCCGCGAGCTTGCCGGCGTCGAAAACATGCGTCGGCTTGGCGTGCTCGAGCATCACGTAAGCGGCGGCGTCGACCACGTTGCTGATGGGGCGCACCCCGGCCGCGCGCAGGCGGCGCTGGACCCAGTCGGGGCTCGGTCCGACCTTCACGCCAGTGATTGGAACCGCGACGAACCGGCTGCACAGGTCGGGCACCTCGATCGCGATGTCGATGAGCTCGGCCGCCGGCGGCTGCACGCCCTCGATGTACGGCGGCATGAAGTTCGCCTTGAAATCGCGGCCCGCCGCCGCGCCGAGCTCGCGGGCGACGCCAATGTGCCCAAGGCAGTCGGGCCGGTTGGGCGTGATCTCAGCCTCGAGGATCGCGTCGGGCGGGATGTACTTCGCCAGCGATTCGCCCGGTTCGCCGCGGTCGAGCAGCATGATCCTCGGCTCGCGATCCTCGCCGAGCAGCAGCTCGTCCGCGGAGCACAGCATGCCCCGGCCCGCTTCGCCCGCGATCGTCGCGTCGCGGACGAGCGTGCCGCTCGGCACACGCGTACCTGGAAGCGCAACCGGCACCAGCCTGCCGGCCACGGCGTTCGGAGCGCCGGCGATGATCTGGATCACCCTGCCGCCGCCGACGTCGACCTGGTGGATCCACAGCGGCTTGTTCGAGCTTGGATGGTCCTTCTGCTCGAGCACGCGGCCGACGATGATCGCGGACAGGTCGAGCACCTGGACCGATTCGATCTTGGTGCCGGACATGGTGAGGATCTCCGCGGCTTCTTGTGGCGACAGGCCATTCGTGTCGACGTAGTCGCTGAGCCACTCGTAGGAAATTCGCATCTAGAAAATGGACCCTTCCTTTTCCGCTCCGAAATCATCCACTGGGGTCCCCGCGGCGCAGCCGCGGGAGGCCGGTTTCGGAGCGAAGGCGATGGAGCGCGTCCGGGACGGGTTTCCCGGCCCGGATCTGTGCGAGCCAAAGCCTTTGACCGTATGCCACCGAATGCTGCTGACGGAGCTTGCGCGCTTCATCGCCGTCTAAAACTGC
>VBIA01000114.1 GCA_005879985.1 Chloroflexota bacterium
GATCGCGACGAGCAGGCCCAGTCCGACGATCGTGGTGGCGTAGCCCCCGACCGCGAGCCGCTTGCGCCACGCGATGCGGTCGCTGTACCAGCCGCTCCAGAGCTTGACCACGGCCGACGATCCGTCGGCGATCCCCTCGACCAGTCCGACCGCGACCGCCGGAGCCCCGAGGCCGGCGGTGATGAACAGGGGCAGGACCGCGAACACCATCTCGTAGTTCGCGTCGGCGGCCAGGTCGGCGACGCCGATGCCGAGAACGTTGCGGTTGAGCCACCGCACACGCGTCTGGCTGCTTTTTGACAGGGGCCCCCGCGAAGTCACGGCGAAGCCTCCGACTTCGCGGGGATTTTCAGACTACTTCCAGAGCCTCGGGATGAAACGGACCGCCGTCCTTCTCGGCCGTGAACGCGTTCGCATCGACGGCTTCGCCGTTCGCCACCGACACGATGAGATAGACGTAGCCGGACCACGCGCGCTCGGCGTCGAAACGCGAGGCTTGCGCGGGGTGGTCGGGATGGCTGTGGTAGTAGCCGACGATGTCCTGGCCGTCGGCGTCAGCCTCGCGCTGGATGCGGATGTGGTCGCGCGGATCGATCTCGTACCGGTCTCGCGCACGCTCGACGATGATGTTGCCCGCCCGCTTGGCTTCGGTCGCGGTGCGCGTGCCGCGCGGGCCGACCAGGATTCCGCAGATCTCGTGCGGGTAGCCCTCCGCGCCATGAGCCTTGACCGCCTCCATCGCGGCGCGCGCGATCTTCACCGGACTTCCCTCCCCCGCTCGTGGGGGAGGGTTGGGTGGGGACTTCCGTACAGACCGGTCGAGAGGTAGCGGTCGCCCGAGTCAGGAAAGACCGTGACGACCACGCCCTCCTTGATGGTCCCGGCCAGCCTGCGCACCGCCCACAACGCCGCGCCGCTGGAATGCCCGACCAGCAAGCCTTCGCTTCGCGCTATGGCGCGCGCCAGGTCGTACGCGGGCTCGGTCTGGCAGTACCAGATCTCATCGGCGAGGGCCTCGTCCCAGATGCGCGGGACGATCGCGGTCGGCAGGTGCTTCAGACCTTCAAGGCCGTGAAACGCGTCGTCAGGCTCCAGAGCGATGGTGTGGATCGACGGGTCGTGCTCCTTCAGGCGTCGCGCGGTGCCGACGAATGTGCCGGTCGTGCCGAGGCCCGCGATGAAATGCGTGATGCGCCCGCCCGTCTGCTCGAGGATCTCGACCGCCGTGCCTTCGTAATGCGCGCGCGGGTTGGCGGGGTTGGAGTACTGATCGGGATAGAAGTACGTGCCGGGGTCGTGAGCCACCAGCTCGCGCACCATCCGAATCGCGCCGTCCGAGCCCTCGCCCGCGTCGCTGTACACGATCTCCGCGCCAAACGCTTTGACGAGGGCCTTGCGCTCGGCGCTGACGTTGCCCGGCATTACGAGCTTCACGCGATAGCCCTTGGCAGCCCCGACGAGCGCGTAGGCGATGCCGGTGTTGCCCGACGTGGAGTCGATGATCACCCGGTTCTTCGTCAGCGCGCCGCGACGCTCGCCGTCCTCGATCATCGAAAGCGCGGGCCGGTCCTTCACCGATCCGCCCGGGTTGAACCACTCGGCCTTGGCGTACACCTCGAGGCGAGGGAACTCGCGCTCGAACATGCGCACCCGCAAAAGCGGCGTGTGGCCGATCTGGCCGATGATCCCCTCGGGCACGCTGATCCGCACCATCTCAGGATATGAACCGGGCGCGGCCGGCCGCCGATTCCTTGTTACGTTAGGAGGTGAACCGCGGCGACGCCGAAGAGCACGAAGATGCCGCCCAGGGTGTAGCCGATGATCGATCTGCGGGTGACGCTTCCGCCCTCCGGAGCCAGGATGTTGAGCACTGCCTTCCCGATGAGGAACCCGCCGCCGAGCACCGCGATCGACGGGTGGCGCCCCAGCACGCCATAGAGAAGGACGGCCGCGAAGACGACGACCTCGCCCAGCTGCAGCAGCGTGTAGGCGGACACTAGCAGGCTGCTGAAAAAGTGATCGTCGGATCTGCGACGCCCATTTCGGCCCAGGCCGGCGTCGGCTCCTGCGCTCCTCGCTCAGGTATGTCCAATACGTTCGCTCCGGTGCTCGTCGCCTCCTTGGCCTGGGCCGCCTGTGCGCCGCAGCTCTCGACGCCCTTTTTCATCATCCTGCTAGCCGGCCAGCGCCTGCTCGAAGTCGGCCACGATGTCCTCGACGGCCTCGATGCCTGTGGACACGCGCACTGTCCCCGACCCGACTCCAAGCTCCGCGCGCTCCGCCGGCGACAGGCCGCGGTGCGATGTGATCTCCGGATACGAGATGGTCGTCTCGACCCCGCCGAGGCTCGCAGCGAAGGACACCATGCGGAAGCGCTTCATCATTCGCTGAACCGCCGCGCGGCCCCCTGCCAGGTCGAAGGCGAGCATGCCCCCCGCTCCGTCGGGAAGCAGCCGCCGCGCAACCTCGTACGACGGCGAGCCCTCCAGCAGCGGGTGATGGACCGCCGCCACGCCAGGCATGTCCCTCAGCGCTTTCGCGAGCGCGAGGGAGTTCTCGCTATGCCGGCGTATCCGCACCTCGAGCGTGCGCAGGCCACGCAGGGCCAGCCATGCGTCGAATGCGCCGAGCGTGCCGCCCATGCGCACCGAGCGCGCTCGCGCGGCCGCGACCGTCTTCGCATCGCCGGCCACGACACCCGCGAGCAGGTCCGAGTGCCCGCCGATGTACTTGGTGGCGCTGTGCATCACCACGTCTGCACCTAGCTCGATGGGCCGGCACAGGATGGGCGTCGCGAAGGTGTTGTCCACGAGCACGGGCACTCCACGCTCTTTCGCGATGCCCACGATGGCCTCGACGTCAGGCACGCGGCACAGCGGGTTGGTGATGGTCTCGAGAAGGACGAGCCCGGCGCCATTCAGGGCGGCGCTGACGGCGTCGAGGTCCAGGACGTCCACGAACACCGGCTCGTATCCGGACGGCTCGAGGTCCTGACGAAGCAGCGACATCGTGCCGCCGTATAGCTCGCGCGTCGCCACGATCGTCGTGGGGCGCGGCGCCAGCGCCAGGATCGCCATGTGCAGGGCGGCCATGCCCGACGCGGACGAGACCGCGGCCTCCGCGCCTTCGAGCTCAGCGATCGCCGCCTCGAGCATCGAGCGGTTCTCGTTTGAGTTGCGGCCGTAGAAATAGCCCTGGCGCTCACCGCTTGCGACAGCCTCGTAGTCGTCGAGGTCCTCGTAGACGTGCACCGCGGCGGGAGTGATCGCCGGCGCGAGCGGGGTTCGGGCCTTGATCTCGCGGCCGGAATGCACCGCCCGCGAAGCGGGCTTCACGACAGGGTCGACGCCTGCGCGTAGCGGGCGACGGCTCCGAGCTCGGCTTCGATGGCGAGCAGCCGGTTGTACTTCGCGACGCGCTCGGCGCGCGCCGGCGCGCCGGTCTTGATCATGCCAGTGCCTGTCGCGACCACCAGGTCGGCGATCGTCGTGTCCTCCGTCTCGCCTGAGCGATGCGAGATGACCGACGAATAGCCGGCGGTCCTGGCGGTGTCGATGGCGTGCAGTGTCTCCGTCAGCGTGCCGATCTGGTTGACCTTGATGAGGATCGAGTTGGCGACGCCCCGGTTGATGCCGTCCTCCAGTCGCGCCACGTTGGTCACGAACAGGTCGTCGCCCACGAGCTGGACGCGCCCGCCGAGGCGGTCGGTGAGCAGCTTCCAGCCGTCCCAGTCATCCTCGGCCATGCCGTCCTCGATGCTGATGATGGGATAGCGCCCGACCCACGACTCGTAGAGGTCGACCAGCTGCGCGGCCGTGAGAGTCCTTCCCTCCCCGGCGAGGCGATACGTGCTGTCGTTGAAGAACTCGCTGGCCGCGGCGTCGATGGCGAGCGCGACGTCGTCGCCCTCCCGGTAGCCGGCCGCGCGGATGGCCTCGACGATGAGCTTCAGCGCGTCCTCATTGGACTCGAGACTCGGCGCGAAGCCCCCCTCGTCGCCGACGCCGGTGGCCAGCTTCCTTTTCTTGAGCACCGCTTTCAACGCGTGATACACCTCGGCCGTCGCGCGCAGCGCCTCGTTGTACGAGGCGGCGCCGACCGGGCAGACCATGAATTCCTGCAGGTCGACCGATGTGTCCGCGTGGACGCCGCCGTTGAGGATGTTCGCGAGCGGCAGCGGCAGCAGGTGCGCGTCCTCGCCGCCGAGGTATCGGTAGAGCGGGGTCTTCATGGCGTCCGCGGCAGCATGGGCCGCCGCAAGCGAGACGCCGAGGATCGCGTTGGCGCCGAGCCGCGATTTGTCGGCGGTGCCGTCGAGCTCGATCAGGGCCGAGTCGAGGGCGGCCTGATCGGAGATGTCGGAGCCCATGATCTTCGGGGCGATCTCGTTGAGGACGTTGTGGACTGCTTTCTGCACGCCCTTGCCGCCGTAGCGCGCTGGATCGCCGTCGCGCAGCTCCAACGCCTCGTGCTTGCCGGTCGACGCTCCTGACGGAACGATGGCCGTGCCGCTGCCTGATTCCGTGAATGCGGTGACCGAGATGGTGGGGTTGCCACGCGAGTCGAGAACCTCGAGGGCGCTCAGTCCGGTGAGCTGAACCATCCGATCGGGAAGTCTAGCGTCGGCCGGATGCCGAAGCCGTAGTCGAGAAGGATGCGCGCGTCGTCCGCGGAGTATCCGGTGGCATTGAGGACGACGGCGATGAGGTGACGTCCGTTGCGCGTCGCGGTGGCGAGCCAGCAACCGCCGGCGTTCTCGGTGAGGCCGGTCTTCAGGCCTGTCGCACCCGGATAAGTCCACAGCATGCGGTTGAGGTTCTGCATCGCGAAGGCCTTGTGGGCGTCGGTGGCGGCGATGGATATGTCCTTGGTCGCGGCGATCGCAGCCAGCTGCGGGTAGTAGCGGTCGAGATACGCGGCCAGATGGGCGATGTCGTGCGCGGACATCCCGTGGCCGGCCGCGTCCAGGCCGCTGGGATTGACGAACTGCGTCTGAGTGAGGCCGATGCTCTTGGCCTTCTGGTTCATCTGGCGGATGAATCGGTCGCGCGGGACGATGCCGCGCGCCAGCGCTTCGGCAGCGTCATTGCCGGAGTCGAGAAACAGCCCGTAGATGAGGTCGCGCACAGTCACGCGCTCGCCCGCGGTGAGGCCCATCAGGCTCGGCTCGATCGATGTGGCCGCCGGGTCCACGACGACGACCTTGTCCAGCGAACCGGCGTCGTCCGCGGCGACCATCGCGGTCATGAGCTTGGTGAGGCTCGCCGGCGCGCGCGGCGTGTCCGCATCCTTCGCCCACAGAACGACTCGCGAATCGACGTCGACGAGGTACGCGGCCTTGCCATGGATCGGCAGCGCGGGCTCCCTGTGCAGCGCGAGCCAGACCATCGAGAAAGCGAAGTGGTCGTAGCTGGCCGCCGCCGGCGCCGGAGCGTTGGCCGAGGGATGGAACACGATCGACATGACCGAGCGCTTGCTGAGTGCTGACGCGAACCCGATGAGCGCCACCGTTACCACGACCGCGGCGAGCACCAGAGCGATGGTCGAATCACGGCGGCGCCTGCGGCGGCCGCGCATGCGCGGGATTCCTGTGAGATCGACGTTGGCTGTGACGGCGGAACCCCCTTGGGGATTTGGTTGACCGCGATATTACTCGATGGTCAGCGCTTGTATACAGACGGGCGTTTAGCGCGCCAAATATTGGTCGTTTGTATACAAACCCTATTTCGGGGCGGCGATCGGTGCGAAGGGCGGAGGTCCCGGCATTGACGGGATCGGCGACGTCGTCGGCTCTTTGAGGCGCGTGGCGAGCTGGTCGCTCGCCGCCTCCATTGTCTGCAGCGCCGTCGCCGAGTCTTTCGGGTTCATGAACACCGGCTGCCCGTAGTCGTAGATGCGATACGACTTCCACGTCGCAGCCACAAGCTGTGTGCCGTAGAAGGTGTAGGTCCCGATCACGCCTTCGCGCGTCTCCTCCGACCACATCTGATCGAACACGAAGTTGCCGTGCGCGTACGTGATGAGCTTGCCGTGATACACCTCGACGCCCTGATACCAGTGCGGGTGATTCCCGATGACGACGTCGGCGCCCCAGTCGATGGCGTCGTGGCCGATCACCACCGGATCGTCGGGCGTCGGCACGCCTCGATCCGGCATCGGCTGGCGCTCGTACTCCTTGCCCCAGTGAAACTGCACGACGACGATGTCCGCGAGGGAGCGCGCGCGCTCGATGCCCGCCTTCAGCGCGACCTTGTCGATGGCGCGTCCCACGCCGTTGAAGCCGATGAAGCCGAACTTGATGCCGCGCACGTTGATCACGGCCACCGGGCCCAGGCCAGAAGTGAGGATGCCGTGCGCGTTGAGCAGCTGGGTCGTGAGGTTGATCCCCTCTGCCCCGTAGTTGGACAGGTGGTTGTTGGCCAGGTTCGTGACGTCTGCGCCCATCAGGGTCAGCCCGTCCACGAACCGCGCGTCGCCGCAGAACGTGAACGACGGGCCGGGGTTGACCGGACAGCCGGCGAACAGAGGCGACTCGAGGTTGGTGTACGTGATGTCCGCGTTCTTCACGTACGCCGCGGTCGGCCGGAACGGCCACAGAAAATCGTGGCGGACATTGGCGAAGTAGTCGACGCCGCGCGCCGGGATCACGTCACCGGTCACCAGCAGCGTTCGGAATCGGGATGGGTCGACCGGCGCGTTGAAGGTCGGGTGGAAAAGCTCCTGCAGGCTCAGCGCCGGCGGCTGCCCCGTCCGATCGCCGAAGGAAGGCTGGTCGGATCGGTCGAGGGCGGGGATGATGACCGGCGCCGTCACCGGACCTGTGTTCGCGACCGGCTGCGTGCTGCCGATGCACGCGGACAGGACCGCGGCGCTCGCGACGATGAGCGCCACGCGCACCTTCACTTTCGAACCGGAAGCGAGCTGAGTATCTCCTCCATGGCCAGCAAACGCGCCACGTATGATCGCACCGGTTCGCCGAGCTCGCCGCTGGCACGAAAAAGAGCCTGGTTCCCCTCCTCCCTGCGCACCGCCAGCATGTGCGCGTGATTGGCGTCGAGCTCGCCGAGCGTCACCGCCGACTCCACGATGCCGCCGAGCCACGACGAGTAGAGCGCCACCTCCTGAAGTCGTGGATCGGACTCGCCCGAAGGCAGCGTGGAATGGACGTGCTCGTCCCAGAGCTTGCGCAGGCGGGTAACCTCCGGGGTGAGAGCCCTCAGGACGTCCCTGCTTTAAGCTGAGCCACCACCGCGTCGGCGACCTGGCTCGTCCCCACGGCCGTCGGGTCGCCGCGCAGCTCCTTCAGGTCGTACGTCACGCTCTTGCCCAGAGCGATCACGTCAGCGATCGCCGCCTCCATCGAATGAGCGGCGTCGTGCTCTTCCAGGTGCCGCAGCATCATGACGCCGGACAGCATCACCGCCATCGGGTTGACCTTGTTCTGACCCGCGTACTTCGGCGCGCTGCCGTGCGTGGCCTCGAACACCGCCCCATTGCTGCCGATGTTGGCGCCCGGCGCCAGGCCCAGTCCGCCGATCATGCCCGCGCCGAGGTCGGAGATGATGTCGCCGTACAGGTTCGGGCAG
>VBIA01000115.1 GCA_005879985.1 Chloroflexota bacterium
ATTCGGGCGGCTAGCTCAGTGGGAGAGCGCTTGCTTCACACGCAAGAGGTCATTGGTTCAAACCCAATGCCGCCCACCAATCGCGCAGCGTGGCCCCGTCGTCTAGCGGCCTAGGACGCAGCCCTCTCAAGGCTGAGATCGCGGGTTCGAATCCCGCCGGGGCTACCACCGACGTCGCCGCGCGCACTCCTGGCCAACCCGGTCCGCTACTGGTTTTTACTCCGCTTGTAAGCCTCGCACGAGGTTTGCACCGACCCGCGCAATACGCCCGCCGCGTACAGTCGGCTCGATGGATACGACTTGGCTTGACGCCGCCCTTGGCGGACTCTTGATGCTCGCCGTCGTCGCGGCGGTCATCGTTCTTGGGGTCCACTACTTGGTCACACGCGACCGACTGGCGGCGCCGCCTAAGCCGCCCGCCGCGCCGGTTCCTCCCGTCGATCCCGACGCCGGTAGTGCAATCAAACCCACCGATTGAGAGACAGCGGGTCATTGGCCTAGCTGAACCGCACCTGCAGCTTCGATGTACTGACTGTCGCCTCGAATCCCGCCGGGGCAACCACGCAACGCATGGCATTCCACCCTTTTGGCGCCAAACGAGCCCATCGGGCACCCACCAAACACACCTTTGGCGCCAAACGCGCCTTAGGCCGCTGTCAGCTCGTCTCCCACAGGTCGAACGAGCCGTGCCCGCCAAGCCGGTTGGACATGAAGAAAAGCGTTCCGCCGTCGGCCGATATGTCAGGTCTCTCGTCGGAGAACCCGCTGTTGACGATGTGACCAAGGTTGACAGGCCTCCCAAACGGCACTGACCGGCTTGCGCGCATAGCCACCCATATGTCGAAGCCGCCGCTACCACCCTTGCGGTCGGACGCCAGAAACAGCGTCAATCCGTCGCTGGAGATGCCGGGTTCACAGTCGTTCGCCGCGGTGTTGACCGAGGAGCCCAGGTTCACTGGTGGACCGAACGAAGACGATCGGGTGGCCCTGGCCGCGACCCAGATGTCGTCGCCTCCGAATCCGCCAGGTCGGCTGGAACAGAAATACAGGTCGAGGCTGTCTGCCGAAATGTTGGGAAAGCCGTCGCAGCAGGCATGGTTGCCGAGGTCCAGCAGCGCCGCCTTTGCAAATGGCTCCGATGCGCTCGAGCGAGTCGCAATGAAGACATGGCCATCCGGGGACCGGTCAAAAAAGAGCTCCCGACCGTCCGCAGAGATGCTGGGCGCACCCTCATCGGCGCTCGAGTTGACTGCCGGGCCGAGTTTTTGCAACTTACTGAATGCCTCTGAGGTGGAAGACCGGCTCGCCACCCATATCTCGCCTCCGTTCGTGACATCCCGATCGGTTATGAAATACAGCTCGAGCCCGTCGGGAGAAATCGATGGGCCACCGTCAAAGTCCTCGCTGTTCAACGGGGCGTCAAGGTTCGCGACCTTCCCAAACGTCGGGAATGACGTGGCGGCAGGAGCTGGCACGGTTCCGCTGCCGCACCCGACACACAGGACGACGCTGACGACAGCGACTGTCCGTCTCACGTACACGCGCCGAGCTACGTCGTCCTCTGCCAAACCGAAATGTGGCTTCTGCTGGCGCTGGTGAAGGGTTCACGATTCCAGTTGCTCCATCGTTCGCGCAAGGTCATGCCGGCGAGTCGCGCCATCAGATCCAGCTCGGACGGCCACACGTAGCGAAACGGCGCCGTGAATGTCTCGAGCCGGCCGTCCACCACCCAGTAGTGGTGGGAGAACGCGATTTGCGTCGCGAGGTCGTATTCCTCGAAAGCCAGGTGCGTCGGGGTCACGGTGAACGCGTGGACGGTTTCTCCGGGAGGAAGGCGTTGAAGCTCGGGGATGTAGACCTCGACCACGAAGCAGCCGCCGGGTCGAAGGTGAGCAGCAACGTTCTGAAAGCACTGAACCTGTTCGTCTTGCGTGGTCAGGTTCGTGATCGTGTTCCGCACGAGATAGGCGAGCTCGAACGATCCTTCGACCCTCGTTGTCGCGAAGTCGCCGATCGTCACGCCGATGGCGTCCGCGCCGGGCTTTGTGCGCATCTCTGCGACCATCGCCGGCGACAGCTCAATGCCATGCACGCGAACGCCCCTTTGGCTTAGCGGTAAGGCGATGCGACCTGTTCCGACGCCGAGCTCGAGAGCAGCGCCGGAACCAGCGAGACCTGCGAGGAAGCTCACAGCCGCGTCAACGACCGCCGGCTCGAATATCTCCGGCCACTTCGCCTCGTAGCTCTTCGCTATCCGTTCGTCGAAGTAGTCCTTCGGCACAGGGCCATTGTGCGCGACGAATTCCACCCTTTTGGCGCCAAACGGGCCCATCGGGCGCCCACCAAACACACCTTTGGCGCCAAACGTGCCCAATGCACCCGGGCGCCGGCCAAGCGCCGTCAGCATCGCGATGAAAAGGACGAGCTGGACCGCAAACCAGGTGCGCCCGCCGGCCGTCACGGGCGCAGCGTAACCTCGGCCAAGGAGCGGTCGTATCTATCAGTGATGGGCAGGCGAACGCTCCTCCTGATGGGCCTCGGTCTGCTGGCGATTGCCGGATGCGGTCCGCTCCATCCGCTGTCCGCCGCTTCGACGCCGGGCGGAACGATTCCCTGGAAGGCACTGCCCGCCGACCTCACGCCGACGCCCGTGCCGTCGCCGCAAGCGATGCCCGTGCCGCCTGGTACGCCGGCCTGCACCGCGGGCGACCTGGCAGGGGCCGCGGTCGGAAGCCAGGGCGCGACCGGCCACGTCATCGCCTCATTCGTGTTTGTAGGCACCGGCACGAGCGACTGTTACGTGGACGGAACCCCGACCCTGACCCTGCTCGACGGCGCGGGCAAGGCTCTGCCTTTCACCGCGCGCGCGCCGTTCTTTCCGCCTGACGTCACGGGCCCGCAGCTGGTCAGCCCCGGTCCGTTACCCGAGCCGCACACCGCGCTCAAGTACGGGCAGGCAAGTTTGACCATCGACTGGGTCAGCCAGCCCGAGTTCTGCCCGAGCCAGGGCGGCGTCACCATCGCCAAGGCGGTCATCGCGATAAGTGGCGGAGGCAGCCTGACCGTCGCGCTTCCGCCGTCCCCTCAGGCGTATGCGTGCCAGGGACTCGGTGTCGGGAGCTTTGAGTCGCCGCCGATTCCTGTCGAAACGCCGCCGCCGCCGCCACTGCCGGGGGTCAAAGTCAAATTGCCCGAGTCAGCTGTGGCGGGCAAGCCATTCGATTACCTGGTCACCCTCACGAACAACACCAAGCAGCCGATGAACCTGGCCGCAACTTGCCCGAACTACGAGGAAGAGCTGTTCGCCGACATCATCCACGGTAGCCCGCCGTTGGGCGGCAAGCATTTCTACATGCTCAACTGCGCGCCCGCAGGCACGCTGGCCCCGGGCCGCAGCGCGACGTTCCAGATGGTCCTCAACGTGCCCGCCGACGCCAAACCGGGCACGTACACCCTGCTCTTTGCGCTCCGCTACAGCAACAACGCCAGTCGCCCTGTGGAGACGCCAGTCCAGCTCACGGCGTGATTCATTCGCGATCGCGTACAGATATGAGCATCGCGTACAAGTCGGATGCGTTGGTCACGTGAGCCGTGTCGAGTCCCCATTCCTTCTTCGCAAGCAGGAACGGATGCAGCTGGTCGCCACCGACTGACCCATGACCTCCGACCTGGTCCTCGAAGTTGACCTGCTTGCTGCCGTCGTAAGCGCCAAAGACCACCAGGTCGCCCGACCGCTCGAAGCTGTTCAGCCGGCGCAGCTGCGCGGCCAGCACCTCGGGCGCATCGAATCTCTCGAGCAAGGCTGTGGTCTGCGATGCCAGCGGCGAGCCCAGCGGAAACCGGCCGTCGCGCGTCATGAGGGCGCCGCCATCGCGGTCCTTCACCATCACCATCCCAACGCCGGCGAGGTCCGCCACATGCTCGGCCAGGCCCGGGTAGCGCGACTGCAGCGCGCTCGCGTCGAGCCGTCCGGCCACGTGAGCGAAATAGACGTGCGCGAGGCCGCCGGAGTAAGTGATCTCGACGCGACCTGCCGGCTCCGCGCCGTCGGGCGCGAACGCCAGCCCGCGATGTTCGGTGACCGCGTGGTCGGGCAGCAAACGCGCGATCTTTCGCCCGAGGCTCTCACCGTCCGCGGTGACGAACGGGATCGTCTCGACCTGGCCGTGATCGGAAAGCACAACGATCTCGTATTCAACGCCCGCACGATTGCCGCGTCGTTTCGCCGAGGCCAACCGGATCGTGCTGTCGATGTGCCGCAGCACTCGCAGTGTGTTCGGATCAGTCGGCCCAAACGCGTGCGACGCCTCGTCGTACGTGTAGAAGCACGCATAGATCGTTGGCAGGCCCTCGTCCATCGCCTGCAGCAGTGCGAAGCGCGTGAGGTGATGCACGACCACCTCGTGATAGATATCGGCGATGACGAACACGTCCGCCGTGCGCCGTCGTGAGAACCGCGCCCGCAGGAACTCGGACGCGATCCGAAACAGCGCGAGCCCGCCGTGGCGGATCCAGAAGTACAGCGTGACCGGGTTGAGCAGGAACGCCGCGATCACACGCCCGCCGGCGTCGGGCTGGTCCGGCCGGTGCCGCTCCTCGTAAGGCGGACCGAACCGGTCCGTCGCGCCGGCGCGGTACAGCGCAGCGATGCACGCGCCCCCCACGGTCAGCGGCTGCCGGCCGGCGAAGTAGCGATCGGCGACGCGGTTGAAGGTCGAGCCTGAGCCGAACACGACCAGCAGCCCGGCCTCCTTGTCCCACCAGCGGTACGACGGAATCTCTGAGTTGTCGCCGTAAAGAATTCCGGCCTGCGCGAAGGGGGTGGTCGACGGGACGCCGCAGCGATACGGCAGCGCCTCATAGCCTTCGTTTTCGATAAGGGTCCTCACGAACGGCATGTGACCGCGCTCGAGCGCGAGCTCTAGACGGCCGCGGCTCAGGCCGTCGAGATGGATGACGACCAGGCCCTTGCTGGGCGCCCTGTCGCTCACGGGCGTCAGGTTAGGCTTGATTCATGCCCGCCGCCGATCAGCTCAAAAAGTTGCCGCCTGCGGTGCGGCCGATAGTGGAGGCCGCGATTCACACAGTGCGGGCCACCGCTCCAGGTGCAGAAGAGATCCCTTATCGCATGGCGCAGCCGCGCTCGAAATCGATGATGTGGAAGCTCGTGCGCTACGCAGTCGACGGAGAGCCCGTGGTGGGCGTCGGGACCTTCACCAGCCACTCGGCGATGTTCTTCTACCGAGGCCGCGAGCTCGACGACCGCAGCGGGCTGCTCCAGGGCAGCGGCAAGGACACCAGGTTCGTCACCCTGCGCTCGCCTGCCGACGCGGAGAAGCCGGCGGTGAAGCGGCTGGTGCGCGCCGCGTTCAAACTGGCCGCGAGCTAGCCGCCGAGAAACCCGGTCCGGGTTCGCCGTATCCTTGTGCGCCTGTGTCCCGCGGCCGGCCCGTAACTTCCATCCGTGGAGCCTCGTTCGAACGCCTCGTGAGCCTGAGGGTAGGACTGCTCGCACTCGCCGCTCTGACGGTCGCTGCCGCCTGCGGCACGACGAGCACCGACGCGGTCCAAACGTCGCCGACGGCTTCCGCCGCTCGCACCGCGTCACCGTCGGCTCAAGCCAGCCCTTCGCCATCGCCAATCGGCTCGCACGTGCCGACCTGGGCGAACATGTCCGCGACCTGCAACCGCCAGCCGACCGCGCACGAAGCCCTGCTGGTCATGCAGGGATCGCCTGCGTATGTCCTCGCCGATGTCACCAACGCGACCCACCCGCAGATCATCTGCACCATCATCGGCAGCTCCGTGCCTCAGCTGGTGACCCAGCGGATGATCTCGTGGAGCGCCAGCCAGACCCCGGGCCAGCCCGGACCAAGCATGCTGCTCACGCTGGACCTGTTCGCCGGCGCCACGCCGACGACCGTCGCCAGCTGGCAGGGCGGCCTCTTCATGGACGGCCTTCACGCCTGGAGCCCCGACGAGAGCTCGATGGCCTACATCAGCTCCGACGCGAGCGCTGTGAACCTGCATCTGCTCAGCGGAGGCGGGGACCGCGTGATCGCGACCCTCGGCTCGGTGCCCGGCCGCGGCGTGAGCCTCACCGAGGACGACGCGTTCCTCGGCTTCTCCGCCGACGGCCAGTACTTCGCGCTCGTCCAGACTTTCAGCGGAAGCGGAGCGCAGCTGCAGATTAGAAAGACGAGGGACGGAACGCTCGCCTACTCGCAGGCCAACGGGACGATGGCCGCGTGGTCGACCACCGGCAGCGACCTCTATTTCCGCGAGCCGAACAAGACCGAGATCAAGGTCTGGGACCCGAAGAGCGGCGTGACCCAGCTGTTCGCCCTGACGCAAGCCTGGATCAGGCCCAGCACCGACGCCGGCGACGACAACGTCGCGTACACCGCGCGCGACGCCACGGGCGGCTTGCCTCACGTCTGGCTGTACGGCCACGGCGGCCGTGCCGGCGGGCAGCTGGGCAACGTGCGCTCGTCGCCGATCTTCCTCAACGCGACGACGCTTTTCATGATCGAGGAGACCGCCTGCTCCAACTGCGGTCCGGGCCTGGCGACCCAGCCCGACGGCAAGACGTTCACCTATGACCTCGGCACCCAGACCGAGATCGCCTCGACCATCGCGTCCGCGGTGGGCGCCTGGCCGCGCGTCGGGCAGGCTTAGTTGGCCGTGGAGACTCCGCAGGCAGCCGGCGAACCGGCCGAGCAGCCGCCGTCATACCCAACGCCTCCGCTGGTGCCGTACTCGCCACCGGCAGTGTCGCCTCCGCCGCTGCAAACCTGGCAGCCGGCGCCGCCCAGGCGCAGCAGGCTCTGGTACGCGTCGCTGCTCCTCGCGGTGATCGTCACGCTAGGCGGGCTGGGGTTGCTCTACCAGGACGACATCAGCTGGCAACAGCAGTCCGGCGACCTGAGCCGCCAGAACGCCAGCCTGCGCGACCAGCTGCGCATCACCCAGTCGGACTACAGAACCGCGCAGCAGACGATCCAGGATCTGAAGACGCAGGCGCTGCATCCAAACGTCGGGATCTGGAACGTGCAGCAGCACATCGACGGTCCGGACTTCTACCTGGCCGGCGGCGTGCCCGACACGTTCACCTACCACCTGCACGCGACGTCGAGCGGTCCGATGTCGGTAAGCATCCTCACGTTCGAGCAGTTCGCTGCCTCAGTCGATTGCGTGCATCAGGGCACGGGCAACACGAACTACTGCATGCACCACCAGCCCAAGATCGCGAACACGTGGCTCAACGTGACGAAAGTCGACTATGACTTCCACCTGGCCGAGGGCTGCGCGAACTACATGGTGGTCTTCACCGCGGGGGGCGCGGTGACGGTTTCGCCGAACGTGAGCGTGACCTACAACCCAGCCCCAACCTTCACAGGCGACTGCTAGTCAATCAATCCCCTCTCCCACTATGTGGGAGCACAAATCAAGCGCGAGTAACACGTCCCGACCGCGCCTGGCGCGCAGGGTTGGGGTGAGGGTGGGGGTCGTCAGCACTTGAACGGCGCCACCGGCGCCGCCGCGAC
>VBIA01000116.1 GCA_005879985.1 Chloroflexota bacterium
CCCGCCGTGGCCCGTGCACCCTGGCCAGCAGGGAGGCGATCATCGCCTCCGCCTCGCGCTCGCCCTTCGCGAACTGGGCGTCGGGCGCGAGCGCCTCGTCGCCGAGGCGAACGTAATTCGCAAGCGCACCAAGGATGTGCTCTGGGTTTTCGGACCAGCGCTCGACACCGATGTCGATCTCGCCGATCGATCGAAAGCCGTAAAGGGCGAGGAATGACTTGAGGCCGGCCTGCAGGCGCGGGGGCAGCGTGCCGCGTCGATAGCCGGCCGCCAGCTCGGCCGGCGTGCGCTGGATCAGAGCCTCCCGTGAGTCCGCATCGTCGCGGACATCGGCGCACAACTCCCAGAGCGCCAGGTCCATCTCGGTGGTTGGGTTGTGCGGCGCGCCGCGAGTTATGGTCTGCAGCTCGTCCATCCGCGCCTTGCCGCGCAGCAGCCGTACCGCCAGGGCGAACGAGAGCATCGCCGGCAGGATGGTCCCGATCATTCGCGGGAACAGCCGCGGCGTCACCGTCAGGATCAGATGCTCGAATGCGTCGAGGCGCTGCTCCGGGGTCGCATCTTGGGGCAGATCGATACGTGCGAACCCCTCGATCTCGCGAACGTAACGAGCGCGGGTCACCTCCGGTGACCGCACAACTCGCAGCGCGGAGTGAGGAACGCCTGTCCGCATCATCGCTCCGGCGATCGCGCGCACCGAACGAAAACGGGAGCGCCTGGCGAGGGAGAGACGCGGATCAGAAGCGAGCTGGACGAGAACAGCCGAGCTTCGCGCCTCGCCCATTGACGTCAGGGTCACGAATGCGCGACGGCCGACCGGATCGCGGACGATTGGCGTCACGTCGATGTAAAGCCTCATTCCGGGTTCCTTGAGGATCTGGGAGCCGGCCACGGGATCGTCGACCGGGAATCCAAACATGCCGGACAGGGCGCCGCTCAGGAGGCGGAAGAACTGGATGCCCATCGGAGTGATCGGCTCGAAGTAGCCCTGGAAAACGTTGCCCGAGAAGTAGACGCGAAGCTCCCGCTCGGGATCTGGCGCGTCCTCGGGCAGCGGATACAGCGTTGTGATTGGACGCGACTGGACGAGCCGGACTTGCCGCTCCTGATCGAGCGCGAATTCGATGTCCTGCGGTGCGTTGAAGTGGCGTTCGACGCGATCCCCGAACTCCACAAGGGTGAGCACTTCCTGGTCGGAGAGCACGGATCCCCGGCCGGCGGCCGGGCGCTGGACCACCTCGTGGCTCGCGGTGTCGACCAAATAGTGGTCGGGGTCGACCGCGCCGGAGACGAGCTTTTCGCCGAGACCCGCGACCGCGTCGATCGCCGCGCGCCGGCGCCGTCCGGTGATGGGGTCGGCGGTGAAGAGGACGCCCGCCGCGGAGGCATCCACCATCTCTTGCACGACCACGGCAAGGCTGACGCTTGTGTCGTCGACGCCATTGGCATTCCGGTAGGCGACCGCTCGCTCGTTCCACAGCGACGCCCAGCAGCGGCGGATCGCGTCGAGGAGGTTCTCCTCGCCCGAAACGTCGAGGTAGGTGTCCTGCTGGCCCGCGAATGAAGCGCCAGACAGGTCCTCGGCGGTGGCCGACGACCGCACTGCGACGAGCCCACCGCCGAGTGCGGCGTATGCCTTGCGAGCGGCGTTCGCGATCGCGTCCGGAATCGGCGCGGCGCGCAGCCGCTCCGCCGCCTCGGCCGGTCGTGCGGGGTCGGCACCCGCCGCCTCCGCGGCCAAGGCGTAGGCGCGGGTCGTCAGCACGAACCCATTGGGTACGGGAAAGCCGGCCCTTGCCAGGTCGCCGAGGTTTGCGCCCTTGCCGCCCACGAGCGCCAGCGCATTCCGGTCGACTTCGGCGAGGTCGACCGTCAGCGGCGCCGCGCCGTCCATGACGGCCAGACTACTCGTCTAGATCAGTCCGCGAGAAATTCGTCCGTCACGCGCAGGAACTCGTCGGTATGCGTCCACATGAGCGCGTGGTCTGCGCCCTGCATCACCACCAGGCGCGAACCTGCAATCCCCTCGTTCAGCATCTTCGCGTGGTGGATCGGTACTCCCACATCGTCCGACCCGGCGATGATGAGCGTCGAACAGGTGATCTCGGCCAGGCGCCGGCGGCTGTCGAAGGCCATCGTCTCCCGCCATGCGGCCAGCATCAAGTCGCGATCCTGGTCCGCCACCATTCCGGCCATCCATTCGGCGCGTTGCCTGGAGAGTTGCTTCACGCCCTGAAGGACGATGAGTCGCGCCAGGCGTCTCATTCCGAGGACCCTGATAAGGAGGGGAGCGAGATGACCCTCGACCCACTCGCGCGGGGTGGCCATGTTGTAGGCGTAGGTGCAGCCGAGCACGAGGTGGCTGCAGCGAAAGGGATGGTCGAGAACCAGCTGCTGCGCGATGGCGCCGCCCTGCGAATAGCCCAATACGTCAGTGGTTTTGACATCCAGATGGTCGAGCAGGTGCACCAGGTCGGAAGCCAGCTGCGCCGCCGTGTATGGGGGTGGCAGCCCTCGGCTCCGTCCGTGCCCGCGCAGGTCGGGAACGATCACGCGATGCGTGGCCGCGAAATGGTCGATCACGGGCTCGAACATCTCGCCGCTGACCATCAACCCGTGGACGAGCAGGAGCGGCGGTCCCGATCCCTTTTCGGCGAAGTAGAGAAGTTCTGACGACGCCGGGGCGTTCATTCTCAGGGCCCCCGCACTTGCTTTAGTTAGGCTTGACCTTGAAGAGGAGTCCATCCTCCCGGTCAGCAATCCAGACGAACCCGAACGCGACGGTGGCCGCCCAGGCCGGGCCGGGGAGTTTGAGTCGACCGACGACTCTGTGCGTGGTGGTATTGATGCGCCCGAGGAAATTGTCGGTGGTGCCGTACCAGACGGAGTCTCCCCCTAACGCGATCGCTGGCGAGTTGCCACTGGCATTGCTCACTTCGGTAACTGCGTTGGTGGCCGGATCGATGCGTGTGACACCGGGACCGGCGACGCAGCCGCCGGCGACCCAGATGCCGTGGTCGTCGGCGACTATTTCGCGGCACGCACCCCTGTCCGGGATGGTGGCGACGATGGTGTCGGTGCTCGGATTAATACGAACGACGGCGTTGATGTTCTGGACGCCGACCCAGATCGAACCTGCGCCAGATACTATCGAGGTCGGCCCGGCATCTGGTTCATCGCCGACGGGGATGAGGTCGACGACCTGCATCTTGGCGGGGTCGATCTTCGCCACCGAACCGGTCGGGTCGCCATTGTGGTTTGCGACCCAGACGTAACCGTCGAAGACTGTGATTCCCAAGGCTCCACGCTCGCCGGAAATGAGGCTCCCGATGACCCTGTCGGTGGCCGGGTCGATCCGGCTCACCCGGTTGCCAGGGGCGCTGGTCACCCAGATCGAATCTTCTCCGACGGCCAGCATCGTCGCGGGATCCGGCAACGTGATGACGGCGGTGACGAAGTCCGTCGTCGGATCGATCCTGGCAACAGTGCCGCCCGGGCCGCTAGAAATCCAGATCGAGCCGAAGGCGGCTACAACGTCGTGGGCTGACGGATGGACAAGCGTCGCAACCAGGGTCCCGCCAGGAGCGAGCTCTGGCGCCGGCCTTCGAATGTTGTTCGAAGCAAGGGCAGCGAGAACCGCCACGAGCGCGAAAAGGACGACACCGCCGACACCGATGAACAGCTTTCGCGAGTTCACGTGCCGAGGCTACTCGCCCGCACTGCCAGACCTTCTCCGGCCATTATCGGATCGGCACGTCCACCCAGGCTGCCGGCGCGACCTCGACATGATCGAGGGAGCGAGCCGGCATCTCATTGAAGACCGGCATTGCGTCCTTCGCCCGTTCCGGTTTCAGCAGGGGTAGCTCGCCGAGCCCGTCGACCTCGATGGAATCGAGGTAAGGCCTCAACGCCTTCCGGAGCTCGCTGTACTCGACGGTGCCGCGGATCTTGAATTCTGACGGCCGGCGTCCTTCGAGCAGAGTGACCAGATCGCACTGCGGCAGCACGAGCGGAACGCCGTCGGTCCACGTGACGTGCAGCCGGAGGTCCTCGGTGCGCCGACCCGGGGCCACGGCGACCAGCTTGGGCACGAAGACATCGTCACCCAGCCGCTTGTGCAGGTCCGCCTTTCTTCGCATGTAGTGCCACCAACGATCTGAGCGTTCGCGAGTCATACGGGGAATGGCCTCACCGCTGGAACTGATCGCTTCCACGTTCGCCTTCTCCCACGCCGCGGCCAGCGTGGTCACGTTCGGCGCCTGACCGTGCGTCTGGCCGTCCATGGAGACCAGCATTCCGTGGCGTTCCGCCAGCTCGACGCAAAGTGGCATGGCTTCGACCGCGAAGAAGCTCGGCTTCCGCAGCGGCAGGTCGAACCGCAAGACCGCAAACTCGCCGACCTCCTCAACGACAAAGCCGGCCTGCACTGCGGTATCCGGATTCTGGTAGAGGATGCTGGCGCCCTTCCGCAAGCGAGCTGGGACGGTGATCTCCTTGCGGCGAGCCAGCCACTTCGCAGCCGCATCGACCGACGTCGGTTTCGTGGCGACAAGACGGAGCTCGAAATTCTGACCCTTGCCGACCGGTGAAGCCTCGAAACCGGCCGCTCGCCGATGTGCCTCAAAGTCCGGTACCAGCTCGCCCACTCCGCGCTGCGCTTGTCTCTCGTGCATGAAGGTGTCAGTCCCCAAAGCCGCATAGAACGGCGCTTTCCAGGTGTAGCTGTCGACTCTTTTGGCGTGTATGTCATAGACAAACGGACTCTCAGTGCCGAGCACCGCGACTGTGCCGGCGGGAGTGCGTTCCCGGCTTGCTCCCAGACCATCAAGGCGGTCGGACCACCGTTCGACGAACGCGGGGCCGAAGTAGTTCCACCAGTACACGTCGGGCAGCTCGCGCTGCAGATCTTCGGCGACGCGACCAGCCCTCAGGATGCCGCCAAAGATCGGACCGGCGTTACGTTCGAGCTGCTGCTGCCTCTGGTCGAGGATCTCGCTCTGGGCGCAGTAACCGTAAAACGCGCCCGCCGCGTCGGCGACGCGCGTCAGATAGCCCGATAGCTTTGCGAGCCGGTCGGCCGAGTCGAACCACCGCGGATCGGAGATGGCGGCGTTGAGGGTGTGCGGCATGTCACGAAGCAGCCTCCCGTCATCCGCCAGGTAGATGTCGAGCCTGATGTGCGGCGTCTCGCGCCGGGCGAGAAACCAGATCTCGGGCTGATGGGGATCCTGCCGTCCGGCCGATTCGGTCAGCAGTTCGGCGACACCGCTCTTGAGCCGCCGCGCGGGCGGATCGCTCCGGCCCGTGTGGGTGAAACTGAAGTCAGGCTCGCTGTCGAGGGCTTCGCCAAGTGCTTGAAGACGGCCTGGGTCCCGTAGGGGAGCCAGGCTCAGAATCTGCCAGACGAGCTCTGACCGCTCGTTCAAATCATCACGGGAAACACTTCACCCATTTCAGCATTCCGTTCCTGGCGAACGGTTCAAGGGCTTGCGGCAAACGGGCAAGACTCTGCCGAGTGATCAAAATGACACGCCCGGACCTGAGCATGTCCAGGAGCTGCGCGACAGAGCGCGTATCGATCCTCGCCGCATTTTTCGCTTCCAGGAAGATGTCGACCAGCCGCGGTATCCGAAGGGTCCGGTCGGGGATCCGTCCTCCACCAGGAATTGGGGCATGCACGTCACCCAATCCGCCGGTGGCCTTGCCCAACCAGTCTTCACCCAGGGCGCCGATCTGGTTCGAGGTGAGCCCGTCGATTGCGAACTCGAGCACGCCCAGGATCGTCAGGATGTTGAGGAGTATGCAAGCCACGCGCAGCGCGAAGGCGACGGTTCTGACAACCGCATTTGTGATCAGGGCCACGTACTCGCGGAATGCCTGCTGCCCGAGCGGGTCGACAAGATCCACAGGATCTTCGTCGGCGTACGCATAGGGATTCTCCGCGGCCTGCGGATCCTCCGATAGAAATCTTCCGGTGCTCGGGTCGTAGTAGCGCGCGCCGGCGTAGTAGAGACCGCTCGCGGAGTCGAGCTGATAGCCGCCGTACGAATAGCGGTTGGCCGAAGCGTTGCCGGTCTGCGGGACTCCAAATGAATCGAACGCGTACGTGCCCACGATCTGGCCCGAACCGTCCGTCAGCGCGCTCGGATTGTTCTGGCCGTCGGCCAGGTAGTACCGCGTCTGCGAAGCCGAGGTCTGCTCAAGCGCGGCTCCGAACGTGGGGCCCGGAACGTAGCTCGTCTGGAGCTGGTTCTGGCCGCTGTAGTCGGAATGCACGCTGAAGCTGTTCCACGCAAAGCGGGTCTCCCCGCCGGGATCGACCGCGGCGATGCGGCGGCCGAACGGATCGTAGCGGTAGCTGCTCGAGCTGCCATTGGGGTAGCCGATCGAATTTAGCTGGCCGTCGACGTCCCATGAGTAAGTCGTGCCCGTGCCGCCGCCTGCGGGCGCCCGTGCGATGAGGCGGCCCTCTGCGTCGTACGTGTAGTTGAACCGCCCGTCCGACTGGAGCCTGTCACCAGCGCCGAAGGTGGACGTCTGCCCGTTGGCGGATGTGCGGTTGTTTGCTCCGTCGTAGGCATAGCTCTCGTTCGCGATGCCGGAGCCCGCCGGATGCGTGGCGGATTGGAGGCTGCCGTTCTGATAGTAGGTATAGGTCGTCGTCCCGGCCAGGTTGGTGGAGGCGGCGCGCCGGCCGGTGACCGGATCGATGGAGTACTCCGATCGCGCGATTACCGTGCCGTTCAGCTTGCTGTCGCGCGAGATGAGGTCGCCTGATGAGTTGTATGTCAGATCGTCATTCACGCCGTTTGGGCGCGCGATCGAATTGATGCGTCCAAGCGAGTCGTAACCGAAGCTCGTCTTCCCGAGCGTAGGGTCAGTGATCGCGTTCAGTCGGCCGAGCGGGTCGTAGCCGTACTGGATCGTGCCCGCGTCGCTGCTGGCCACCGATCTGAGGAGGCCGTCAGGTTCCCATGCGTAGTTCAGGCTGACATTCGGCTGGTTCCCGCTCGCCGCGCCCGAGCAAGGGGTCTGGGATGACCCTGTGTTGGCGCAGGTGGATTCCGAGGTGAGCCGGCCGGCCGCATCGTAGGCGCGATCGACGTGGCTGCTCGCATTGTCGGCTTCGATCAGTCTTGCCAGCGGGTCGTATCCGTAGTTCACGACGTCGTTGTTGGGCCTGGCCTCCCGCGTGAGGTTGCCGTCGACGTCATAGCTGAACGTAGTGAGATCGCCATTCCGATCTGTCCGCTCGCTCAGCTGGCCTAGCGAGTTGTAGCGATAAAAGTTGGATTTGCCGAGCGGATCCCTGATCTGCTTCATCCGCCCCTGCTCGTCGTAGAAGAACTGCCAGCTGTTGAGGTCGGCGTCCGCCACTGCCGAAAGCGAGCCGTCGGCGTTGTACATGAAGCTCGTCTGATAGCCGAGCTGGTC
>VBIA01000233.1 GCA_005879985.1 Chloroflexota bacterium
GTCCTTGTCGCTGTCGTAGACGCCGGCGAGCAGGGCGCCCGCACCGAACTCCGCGCGCTTGCCCTTGCCGCGGTAGTACCCGAGCAGCACGACATCGATGGTGTCTGTGAGCTGGCCGCTCGTGTTCCGCTTGAGCTTCACCCAGTTGAAGTTGCGGGCGCCTGCCTGATACGGCGAGTCGAGGCGCTTGGCCACCACTCCCTCAAGCCCGCGGCTGATGTTGTCGAGCAGCTCGCGGGTGAGCACCTCCGCGGAATCGGTCTTCATGAGCGGCGCCGTCTGCAGCGTCTCGGACTCTCCGACCAGTTCCTGAGCGATCTCGAACCGGCGCTCATAGGGCAGCGGCGTCAGGTCGGAGCCGTCGCGGAACATCACATCGAAGATGAAGGCCCGCATCGGCACGCTTTCGGCAAACTGCTGGATGCCCTCCTTGCGCCGGCGCGCGGTGGTCTCCTGGAACGGGACGTACTCCTCCGATTCGGGGTTGTAGGCGATCGCCTCGCCATCGAGGATGACGTTGGCCACGTTCAGCTTCGCGGCGGCGGACACCAGCTCCGGGAACATCTCGGTCATCGACTCGAGGTTTCTCGAAAAGATGCTCACCTCCTCCCCGTCCTTATGAATCTGGACGCGAAGGCCGTCGTACTTCGGCTGCACGCCGACGGTCCCGAGCTTCTTGATCACAGCCTCGGGATTCGGAAGACGCTCCGCAAGCTGCGGCCGCAGCGGATGCCCGGGCCTGACCTTCAGCGCCTCCAGCCCAGCATCGCCGGTGTCCCAGAGCGTGCGCGCGATGAGACCGAGATCGGATGTGCGGTTGTACGCACCCTCCAGGACGGGCCGCAGTGAGCGATCTCCAGTCTTCGCAAACGAGAGGGCGTCGAGCACTGTCGGGTCGCCGATGCCCAGCCGCATCTTGCCCAGCGTGATGCGCACGAGGTGCTTGGCCGAGATGGCATCGAGGTCGTTGAGAAGGCCAGTGAAGATCTCGAGCTTCCTCTGCTGGCTGCCCCCACCGCTGGCGGCTGCGATCTCGGAGAGGCGGCGGTGGACGTCGACCACCTCCGGCGTGTCACGATGCCCGCCCGGGGCGAGGCGCTGCGCGGTGAGACCGAGGTCGCCGGCCTGCTTGTTGAGCTTGACGACCTCATCTTTCGGAACCTGATATGCGGCGGCGACCGCGTTGATGAGGAGCCTCTCGCCGAGGCCGATCTCGACCGGTTCGAAGAAGGGCGCCAGCCGGCCCTGGATGAGGTAGGTGATCGGGCCGAGCTCGTCGGTCGTGCATGCCCCGTAGACCTCGGAAAGGATGGCGACCAGCTCGTTGCGCTTGGTCGTCGCCTCCATCCGGTCGAGGTTTGCGGCGAGCTCGGCAAAGTTCATCTCTAAGGGCAATTTAGCGGCACGTCTAGGATGAGCGGGAGAATCGATATGACTGGCACGGATCTTCTGGTTGATGCGTTCGTGCGAATCCCGGAACAGGTGCACAGCGTCCTGGATGGCCTCACCCCCGACCAGTTGACGTTCCGCGTTGACAGCGAAGCGAACACGATCGCGTGGTTGATATGGCACCTGAGCCGGATCGAGGACGACCACATCGCTGACGTCGCGGGCCGTCCGCAGGTCTGGACGTCAGACGGCTGGGCGCGGCGATGGCGGCTGCCTTTTGACGACGCGGACACGGGATACGGACATACCTCGGAACAGGTTGCCGCGGTAACTGGAGATGCGGAGCTTCTACGCGGCTATTTCGATGCGGTTCATGAGATGACCGCTGACTTCGTTCGCGCGATCACCGATCGGGATCTTGATCGGATCGTCGACGAGCAATGGGATCCGCCGGTGACGCTGGGCGTGCGGCTCGTCAGCGTGGCCGGTCACAACTTCGAGTAGCCGGCCATCCGCTCCGCAGCGGACTCAGCGGCCCGCCTCTGCAGGAGCTCGCGCTCCCGCACGTTCGCGGTAAGCGATGCGGCGCGCTCGAACTCGGCGCGTGCCTCCTCGTACCGGCCAAGCTTCCTCAAGAGGTCGCCGCGGACGGCCGGCAGCAAGTGGTACGAGCTGAGTGCCGGCTCGTTGACGAGCGCGTCGACGAGGTCGAGGCCGGCCGCCGGACCGAACGCCATTCCCACGGCGACCGCCCTGTTCAACTCGACCACGGGCGACGGCTCCAGCTGCGCGACCGCGTCATACAGCGCCACGATGCGCGGCCAGTCCGTCTCCGCCGCGGTCGCCGCCCGAGCGTGGCACGCCGCGATCGCTGCCTGCAGCGCGTAGGGCCCCAGCGCGCCCCCGAGCCTCTCGGCTCGCTCGAGCGCCGT
>VBIA01000117.1 GCA_005879985.1 Chloroflexota bacterium
TGCGCATCCGGCTCAGCTCATCGATCGGGCTGACGCGCGCGAACCATCCCTCGAAGCCCTCGGTTTCCACCAACGCGCGGTAGGCCGAGCGGGCGGCCGTGCTCACGCCGCCGGCGAGGTCCTCGAACTTCCGTGCCGCGGCGGCGACGCGCAGCTGGACGCGAGGAGTTGAGGCGAGGACCACCGCCGACATGACCTGCTCGAGGTGACGTTTGGCGATGGCGGGGTTGCCGTAGCGCGCGAATATCACCTCGCCCTGCTCGGTGACCTTGAACCGGTAGTCCAGGGAGCCCGGCGCCTGGGCCAGGATGGCCCGGTTGGCGGGGCCGCCGCCGCGCCCGAGGGCGCCGCCGCGCCCGTGGAAGATCGTGAGCCGGACGCCGGCCTTTTGGGCCCAGCGGGCCAGCTCGGCCTGCGCGTCGTACAGGGCGAAAGTGGCCGTCACCGGGCCGACCTCCTTGGCGGAGTCCGAATAGCCCAGCATGACCTCCAGCTCTCTTCCTCTCGCTTTCACGGGAGCGAGATCCAGCGTCTCCGTGAGGATCGACACCGCGCGCTCGAGGTCCGCTTGCGTCTCGAAGAGTGGTACCACGTCGAGCACCGGCGGCTTGCCATTGGTGGCAAGCTCGGCCAGCTCGTAGACCTTCGCGATGTCAGACGCGGAGCGCGTGAAGCTGACGATCAACCGGCGGCAGGCGTCCACGCCGTATCGGTCCTGGATGCGTTTGATGGTGCGAAACGTCTCCAGCATCTCGTCGCTTGGGGTGAGCTGCAGGCTGTGCTGGCGGACCTCGAGGCTCGCGAGGTGGAACCCGAAGGTCTGCACCTGCCACACGAGCCGCCGGAGCTCGCCGTCCGCGAGGCGCCGGTCTCCCGCAGCTATCAGCGATCTGGCGACGAGTGTGAGGTCATCAAGGAGGTGGTGCGGCTCGTCGTAACGCCCGGCGCGGCCCAGACGTGTGGCGCGAATGCGATCCGCGAGGTAGAGGAGGTACTGGCGATGCGGCTCAGACGGAGATCGTTTTGCGATCTCGGCGAAGCGGACCGGGTCGGCCTCAGCGGCCATGGTGAGGCGCCTGCGCAGAGCCCGGCTGGGCGGGGTCGTCGCCTCGTCGACCGTCAGCGAGCGGCCGATGCGGGTGGTCGCGTTCTCCAGGGCCAGCAGCACGTGCTCGGCCTGAATGGCCATCGTCTCCTCTGTGACCTTCGCGGTCACGGAGGGGTTGCCGTCGCGGTCGCCGCCGACCCAGCTTCCGAACCTCAGGAATGACTCGGCCCATCCGCGACCCGGGTCATCAGACGAGAAGATAGCCCGCTCGAACGCGCGGCAGACGTCGGGCAGGATGTTGAAGAGCGTCTCGTCGAAGACGGCCATCAGGGCCCTGACCTCATCCAGCGGATGGAGCTCCGTCGACCGGAGCTGTCCGGTCCGCCAGAGGACGTCGATCTCCTCGAGCAGCCTGCGCAGCGAATCGGATCGATCGGTCGCAGAGGCCGCTTCCTCGTGCACCTTTTCCAGCTGGACCGCCACGCGACTGATGGCCGTGACCACCGCGCGGCGCCGAGCCTCTGTGGGGTGAGCGGTGAACACCGGGTGCACCCTGAGCTTCTTCAACATCTGGTTGAAGCCCCGGGTGTCCATCTCCCGGAGCACGTCCTTCATCGTCGCGGCCAGGGACTCGGGCAGCGGGTCGGGTCCCTGGTCGCGCTCGCGAAGCGCGCGCACGCGCTGCTGCTCTTCGGCCAGGTTCGCGAGGTGGAAGTAGCACGTGAACGCGCGCGCGACCTGCTCGGCGCGCTCGATCGACCACGACGCCACCAGGGCCTCGGCTCTGCGCTCGTCAGCGGCCGAATGGCGCGCGGAGATGACCAGCCGGCGCAGCTGCTCGACGTCACGCAGAAGGTCGTCGCCCCCCTGTTCGGCGATCACCTGCCCGAGCAGTCGGCCGAGCAGCCGGACGTCACGGCGGAGAGGCTCCGGAATGGCGCGGCGCGCGGTGGCTCGAGTGGAGCTCACGTCCTCACCCCTGCTCCCTCTCCCTTGGGGAGAGGGTGCCCAACCCATGGTTCACGCTCCAGTGGGGAGAGGGTGCCCAACCCTTACCTACGCACGTGCCGCGTATTCCAGCGAGTCCAGAAGTGCTTCCAGGGACGCCTCGATGATGTTGCTCGAGCACCCGACCGTCGCCCATCGCTTCGACCCCTTGCCCGACTCGACCAGCACCCGCGTCGTCGCGCCGGTTCCGGCCGCGCCGTCGAGGATGCGGACCTTGTAGTCAAGCAGCCGCACGCCCTTGAGCGCAGGAAACCTCGGTATGAGCGCCTTCCGCAGCGCAGCGTCGAGCGCGTTCACGGGACCGTTGCCGGATGCGGCCGTGTGGTAGACGTCAGAACCGACCTCGACCTTCACCGTCGCCTCGGCCTGCACCGCGGTGCCGTGCCGTCGCACCGACGTCGTGAAGTCGACCACGCGCCATGGCGCCAGGTACTCGGGGTTGAGACGGCGCAGCAGCAGCTCGAAGGACGCGTCGGCCGCCTCGTACGAGTAGCCGCGGTGCTCGAGCTCTTTGAGGTGCTGCACGATGCGGCGCGTCTCGGGATCCTCGCGATCGATCTCCAGGCCGAACTCGCGCGCCTTGGACAGCACGCTGCCGCGGCCGGAAAGCTCCGAGACGAGCACGCGCTGCTGGTTGCCGACGAGCGCCGGGTCGATGTGCTGGTACGCATTCGCGTCCTTCAATACCGCGGCCACGTGCTGGCCGCCCTTGTGCGCAAACGCGCCCTGCCCGACGAAGTGCTGCTGCGCGGGCAGCGCGAGGTTGGCGATCTCCGCCACCGTGCGTGAGAGATCGGTGAAGCGTGCAACCGAACCCGAGGGCATGGCCTCGAGGCCCAGTTTCAGCACGACGTTTGCAACCACCGAGATCAGGTTCGCATTGCCGCACCGCTCGCCGTAGCCGTTGATGGTGCCCTGCACCATGTCGGCGCCGGCCGCGATGCCTTCGATGGAGTTGGCGACCGCCAGCTCGCAATCGTTGTGTGTGTGGATGCCGGTGCCGGTGCCCTTGCCCACGGCCGCCAGCCGCTCGACCACGGCCTCGACGCCGGCGCGGATCTTCGACGGAAGGCTTCCCCCGTTTGTGTCGCACAGCACGACCCACGCCGCTCCCGCGTGCGCGGCGGTGGCGCACACCTCCAGCGCGTAGTCGCGGTCGCGCGTGAACCCGTCGAAGAAATGCTCGGCGTCGAAGATGACCTCGTGGCCTGACGCCACGCCAAACGCGACGGACTCGCGGATCATCGCCAGGTTTTCGTCGGGCGTCGTCTGCAGGACCGTGTCGACCTGCCACGTGTCGCTCTTGCCTACCAGCGTCCAGGTCGGAGCGCTACTGCGTTCGAGCGCCGCGAGGTTGGCGTCGCCCTCGCACGTGCCGCCCGCGCGGCGCGTGGCCCCGAACGCGGCCAGGCGCGAACGCTTCAACGGCGATTCGGCCAGGCTCGCGAAGAACTCCTCATCCTTCGGATTGGAGCCCGGGAACCCGCCCTCCACGTAGTCGACGCCAATGCGGTCGAGCGCGCGAGCGATCAGCAGCTTGTCGGCGACCGAGAACGTGACGAACGAGCCCTGCGCGCCGTCGCGCAGGGTCGTGTCGTACACGACGATCCGCCTCTTCTTTCCGTTTTTCGATGGTCGGACGGCCATAAAAAAACCTCCCAGCCTCTTCCGTGGCTGGGAGGTCCCGCGACATGAGCGCTCTGCGCGCTACGTCGGGGGACCTCCCCTGCTAATCACGATCGCAATACCGATGCGACGAAAACCCATGAGGCGCCGAAGCTTATCGCTTTCTCATCGGCACGTCATGGGTTTGGCGGCCAAATCGCCCGGCGTGTCATAGTGCGCGGCCGACAGGTATCGTCTTGCGCGTGCCAGACCCTCGCGTCATCGGCCTGCTCGTCGCCTCCCTGGACCAACCGGGCGTCCTGTACCGGCTCTCGGAGGTGATCTTCCGGCACGCCGCCAACATCGAGTACATCGCGGGCGGCGCACGGCGGGATGACGTGGCGGAGCTCCAGATCGAGGTCTCCGGAGCCGTCGACGAGGCCGGTCTCGTCAAGGACCTGGAAGGCGTCCAGGGCGTCCAGAGCGTGCACGTGGTTCCGACCTTCCAGCGGATCTACGGCAAGCGCGTCATCGTCATCGGTGGCGGCGCGCAGGTCGGCATGGTGGCGCAGGGCGCGGTGTCCGAGGCCGACCGCCACAACATCCGCGGCGAGCGCATCTCGGTCGACACGATCCCGCTTGTGGGCGAGGAGCAGCTGGCCGACGCGGTGCGGGCGGTCGCCCGGCTGCATCGTGCGCGCGTGCTGGTGCTTGCCGGCGCGCTGATGGGCGGCGACATCTCGAACGCGGTGCGCGAGATCCGTCAGGCGGGGATCATCGTGGTCTGCACCAACATGGCGGGCTCGGTTCCCGACGCTGCCGACCTGGTCGTCAGCGACCCGGTGGAGGCCGGGGTCATGGCGGTCATGCTGGTGGCTGATACGGCTCGGTTTTCGATTGAGCGCGTCCGGGGCCGAAGATTCTGAAAGGGGCGTCGAGCAGGACGAAGATCGCGATCGCCACGATCGCGCTCCAGAAGATGTACCAGGGCCAGGGCCCGAGCACTGACAGAAGGTTCGGGCCCGGCGGCACGGAGCGCAGAAACAGGTAGTTGCCGTTCGTCACCAGGTTGGCGAACGCGTCGAAGAGCAGCAGGGCCAGGCTGAAGCCGATCACGCGCGGCACCGCCCACGGACGCGGGTAGATCTTCAGCCCGACCACCAGGAACAGCCCCGCGGCCGGGATGGCCGCGTGCTGGATGAAGTACTGGAAGAAGAGATAGGACGGGAACTGGCTGCCGATGTCCGGCGTGATCACTCCGTTGGCGGTGCCGGCGATGCCCCAGAAGTAGGTGAGCTCGACGAGCAGCGGCGTGCGCAGCCACAGCGCGACCGCGGAGATGTAGGCGGCCACATCGCACAGGTGAAGCGGCAGGTCGTTTTGAATCGTGAACGCGTGGTGTGCCGCCTCCCAGACGAACCAGCTCGTCTCATTGACCACGATGAGGATCGCGAGCGCGCGCGCCGCGGGCACCGTCCACGGACCTGGGCGCGTACGCGCAGCCACGACCAGCGCCGCGACCGCCACGGCGATCACGCCGACGGTGATCAGATGCTCGGCTGAGAGATCCACGTCGCGATCAGCGCGCTACAGGCACCTTTTCGGCAAACTCGCTCATCTCGTCGAGGCGTTCGGCGACCAGCGCGAAGCCCCGCTGCAGGCGGCGGTAGAAGGTGGGGCGGGAGAGGTGCAGCCTCTCCATGATCACCTCATGACTGCCGACCTTCTTGACGTAGTAGTCGAGCAGCAGGCGGCCGGCCTCGGCGTCGCGCGGCTGTGGCGACGCCGCGAGCTCGCTGATCACGTCGACCAGCGCAGCGCGCAGGTCGGCCGCGGTCGACTCTCCGTGAGCGATGCCGGCCAGGCCCCCGAGCGGGCTGCGGCCAAGCGCCTCGGGCGTGCCGAGGTCGTCGAGCGCCGCGCGCACGAGCTGCGGGCGCACCGTGCTCGCCGGGTCGCGCGTCCACCGCACCTCGTGCCGGACCTCGACCGGGACGGTGACCGGCGTACCTTCCGCAAGCAGGGGCGCAACGATCGCAGCCGGCAAGCCGGCGCGCAGAAGGCGGCCCATCATCCAGCACATCATGGTCGTGGCCACGATCGTGCCGGCCCAGAGCGAATTGGCCCATGACGTGCCGCCCTTCAGAAAGATCTCGATCATGTAGGCGACCACGAACGCGCCGCCGATGACCGCGCACAGGGAAGCGGAGGGCCGGCCGGGCCGCCGAGCGCTGTACGCGATCCATACGTCGGCGGCCACGCCGGTGGCGATCATGACCGGCATGTATTCGAATTGGAGCTTGCTGATCGTGACGAACAAACCGTTGATCGCGAACACCAGCGTCAGGGAGCCTGGACGAAGCTTGAAGCCGCTGTTCAGCAGAAGCCCGGTGCCGGCGAGGATGAGCGCCTGCGCCAGGATCGACGCGACGCCGATGTTTTCACCCAGCCATTTGAGATCACCCGTAGGCGTGTACCGATAGCCCAGCAGCGCGTAGGGATCGATGAGCGGATGGATGAACTGGGTGGCGAATGTCAGGACCGACAGCAGCAGCGCGGCTGACACCAGCGTGGAGATTCCAGCAGTCGTCTCGCCGCGGCGGGCGGCGGCGCGGAGCGGGCCGCTGACCATCACGGCGGTGGCGGCGATCAGGACGAGGCGCGGTGGTGTGAACAGCGCGTCGAGGCCGACTCCGCCGGATGCGGGATTTGACGACCGAAAGGCGTTGTCGACGATCCAGGCCGCGCCAAAGGTCAGCGCCGCCGTCAACGACCCCACGTATCCGTCGGGCAGGGCGTTGTGCCATGGCTTGCCGGCGCGGAGGCCGCGCGCGAAGGCGGCAAACAGGACGCCGGTCGTGGTCAGCCACGCGCCCAGCACGATCCCCTGGCCGATGTTCCCGGCGGGCTCGACCACCTCGTTCTGCTGGATGACGAACGCGTAGGCGGTCAGGTACGCCCCGAACAGCAGGGCGGACGTCAGCAGTACCACCACCGTGTCGAAGACATGGGGGTTCTCGATGAGTCCGCGCGCGTTCTTCACTGCCGTGTCAAGCCACGGCAAACCATAAACCCGAAATCGCCTGGTTTATGAGACGGATTTCGACACCTTGCTGAGACTGGCTCTGAGACGGGATCCGCGGAAAAGTGCGTGTGCGTTCCGGCCACCACTTAGTTCAGAGGAGGAATTCCCGATGTCCATGGATCCCGAGTACGACCGAGTGGCAACACTCGACCACCCGAACGGCCACGAGGTCGTGCCTCCCGCGGCGCCCGTCGTGGTGGAGCTCCCCGCCCCGATCATCGAGGCTCCGGCCCCGGCTTTGGAGCCGGCCCCGGTCGCGGAGCCGATCACAGTCACCCCGATCAAGCAGGCACGCAAGCGCCCGAGGTGGCTGGTGCCGGCCGCCATCGCGGCCGTCGGCCTCATCGCGTCAGGCGCGCTGGGCTATCTCTTCTACTCGACCAGCACCAAGCTGGACGCGACCAGGCAGCGCCTGGCCGCCACCCAGACGACCCTGGGCAGCACCAAGCTCGAGCTCACGAACCTGCAGACCGACGCCGCCAACAAGAAGGCGGTAGCCGACTACGTGGGCATGTACACCGTCGACGCCGGCAAGGTCAGCACCGACTACGGCCAGGTCGTCGCGTGCAACAGCTACAGCACGTGCCGCACCTCGGCGCAGCAGGCGCTCCAGGACATGCAGGCGTTCCAGTCGGACCGCCGGTCGGCCAGCGTCCCGGCTTC